>NZ_BAAGTH010000008.1:0-238878 GCF_054782015.1 Salinifilum aidingensis
GCAGCGTTCAACGCACGCCACCCTGACGGCACGGTGGTCGAGTACGTACATCACCGCCCCACCGAAGACGAGCGCTGACTGGCCAGAAACCGGGACATCCTCATCCCGAAACGCGTCCGCAAGACCAGCCCCCGTGAGAGTGACGAGGAGGTGCTGAACCAGGTCAGCGGCGAGACAGGGAGCACCGGGCAATGGCCGCTCTGTCACGAGCGATGCGCCGCTACCCGAGCAATGGCTAACGTCTATGGGCATGAGCGATCAGTGCCTGTTTTGCAGCATCGTGACCGGCAACATCCCGAGCGTGAAAGTAGCCGAGGACGAAACGACGTATGCGTTCATGGACATCCACCCGGCCTCGGACGGTCACTTGCTGGTCGTTCCCAAGCAGCACAGCAGCGACCTGTTCGAGATCCCGGTCAAGGACCTCACCGCGGTGACCCTGGCCGCACAGCGGGTCGCCAAGGCAGCGGTCGGGGAATTCGGTGCCGACGGGGTGAATCTGCTCAACTGCTGCGGTGCCGAGGCATGGCAGACGGTGTTTCACTTTCACCTGCACGTGATTCCGCGGTACGTCGACAAGGCCAAGGACCGACTGGTGCTGCCCTGGCAACCGGGAACCCCGGGCGACATGGACGCGATCGCCGCCCGGGGCGGTCGGCTCTCCGCCGCCCAGGACTGACTCGCCGCTGGGGAAGTAGGTCAGTGGAGCGGTAGTCCGAGAAGGGATCGTCATACGAGACAGGGCGCTGCTGGTGTGGCGTGTCCGGGTCAGCAGGCTGTAACCGCGTCTGTGCGCGGCGCTACTGTTGGGCAATGATCACCCACATCGCATCTGCTGTGTTGTACGTCGCCGACCAGGACGAGAGTCTGGTGTTCTACCGCGACACCTTGGGCTTCGAGATAGTCACTGATGCCGACATGGGCGGAGGAAACCGCTGGCTGGAGGTACGCCCGGCTGGAGCGCAAACGGCGATCGTCCTGGCGTCAGCTGAGGGCTTCGGTCGATCACCCGGTGAAGGAGCGAATCTCACGTTCGCCAGCGAGGACGTGGCCGCGACGGTCGAGGCACTGCGCTCTACCGGTGCAACCGTCTCAGACCCGGTCAGGGAGCCGTGGGGGACGTACGCAACGGTCGACGGTCCTGACGGCCATAAGGTCCAGTTCCACGAGCGGAGCGCGCACGCCTGAAGTTCCGGCGTCTCACGAGAGGATCCCTCAACTGCAGCTCTGTCGGCTTCCCAGACTCCATACCTCCGGAAATAACCCATCAGCATGATCAGAACACCTCAGTCAGAATGCCCGGTGGTACTGCTTGGGCCAGGTATCGGTCGGCGTCCCGTCGTGGGCGCGGAGGGTCCAGTAGGGGTCGCGCAGCATGACCCGGCCAACCAGCAGCGCGTCGACAGAGTGCGGGATGGCCTCGTGGAGTTGCCGTGCTTCGGTGACCGAGCCGGAGGTGGCGGTGGCCACTCCGAGCGTGCGGAATCGCCCTGCGAAGCGGGCGTTCTCGAGCGGTTCGGTGGGGCGGGGCGCTTCGGGCACGAGGGCGCCGGAGTTGATGTCGAGCAGGTCCGCGCCGAGCTCGGCCATACGAGCGACGAGGACCTCGGTCTCGTCGATGGTCACGCCCCCCTCGAGGAGATCGGTAACCGGCGTGCGGATCACGAGGGGCTTCTCCGCCGGCCACCCGGCCCGCAGGGCGGACACCACCGCGAGCGGGAACCGCAGCCTACTCTCGAGGTCACCGCCCCACGCGTCGGTGCGCTCGTTGGCCAGCGGTGAGAGGAACTGGTGGAACAGGTAGCCGTTCGCCCCTTGCAGTCCGAGGGCTTCGTAACCGGCCCGGTGGGCGTTGCGGGCGGCGCGTTCGACGTCGCCGAGCACGCGGTCGATGTCGTGTGCGGTCATCGAGCGAGGTGGGGCGAGTCCGGAGAACGGCAGCGGTGACGGCGCGAGCGGCTGCCACCCACCCTCTGCGGGGGAGACGGGGTGGCGTGTGCCGGTGTTGTCCCACGGGATGCCGTGCGAGCTCTTCCGCCCCGCGATGCCCAATTGGACCGCGGGCACGGACCCGACGGAGCGGATGAGCCCGGCCAGCCGCCGGTGCGCGGCGACCTGGCGCTCACTCCACAGGCCCAGATCGCCAACGGTGGTGCGCATGTCCGGGGCGACAGCGGTGGCCTCGACCATCACCATCCCCACACCGCCGGCAGCTCTGGCCCCGTAATGGGCCAGGTGCCAGCCGGTGGGAGCGCCGTGTTCGTCCGCGGAGTACTGGCACATCGGCGAGAGCCACACCCGGTTGGCCAGTTCCAGCTCCCGCAGGTGCATACCCGTCCAGGGCGTCACGTCCGCCTGCACCACGTCGTGGTCCGATTCTGCCGTTCCGAGTTCCATGACCACGATTGTCGCGACCAGGCGTCTGGACGGTCAGTAGCATGGAATCTAAGACTTGTACCCGTTCGTCCAGGAGCTTGCTGTGCGTGCCGTTGATGACCTGTTGCTGACGATGAACATCGAGGAGGCGCAGTTCAAACGGATCACTCCCCGCGCTCCCTGGGGGATCGCCTTCCCGCCGCGCCACGTGGCGCGCCTGTTGCTCGTGGCACGGGGGTCGTGTTGGCTGAGCGGCGCAGGCTTGACCGAACCGCTGCGGCTGCGGACGAATGACTGTTTCCTCGTCCGGGACGGGGTGACCTTCGAGCTGCAGGACCGTCCCGGCCGCGCGCTCGTCGACTGCGAGGACTTCCAGAGCGCGCCAGACGGCGCCGATACCGGCGAGTCGACCGAGATCCTCTCCAGCCGCTTCACCTTCGACGTGGTAGCCGCCGACGCGCTGTTCGCGCTGCTGCCCCCACTGTTCCGGATCGACCTCGACGAGCAGTCGGGTCGCCAGCTGCGGGCCACCTTCGACCTCATCGCGCAGGAAACGGCCGAGGGCGCCATGGGCTCCGGGTTCATCAGCGCGCGACTGTCCGACGTGCTGTTCGTCCAAGCGCTGCGTGCCTGCTCCTCCGGACCGGCAGGCTCCGTCGGATGGCTCGCAGCGCTCCGGGACCCGCAGCTCGCTCCGGCAATCAACGCCATGCACACCGACCTGGCCCATCCCTGGACGATCGACGAACTCGCCAGTCGCGCAGGAATGTCCCGGTCCGCGTTCGCCGCCGCGTTTCGCGACAAGACCGGCGACACACCCCTGGGGTATCTCACAACCTGGCGGATGTTCCGCACCAAGACCCTGCTGCGCGACACCGACATGAGCCTGCAGGAAATCGCCAACCGAGTCGGCTACCGCACCGGCCAAGCACTCAGTCGGACCTTCACGCGACGACAGGGCCAAGCACCCGGCAGCTGGCGACAGCGCCCAGGGGCCAACGGTCAGAACACCGACACTCTGGCCAGTTGATCGTTAGAGTCCAGGCAGCGATCCCGGCCGGGAGGGGCTGAGTGTGTTTCTGTGTTGGTCACAGCCTCAAGATTGGCCTGCGACGAGGGTTGGAACAGGATCGAGTCACCTCCGCGAGGTCCCTCGGCGGTGGACGGGCGAGCGCGCGAGTGCAGGCGAGTAACCCCGTCGGGGCTCGCGCCCGCTCGTCCGTTCTGGAGGCCCCGGGGCCACTTCCGCAGTTGGTGCCCTGTCGGGTGATCCGGGCACCTGAACTAGTGCCACAACCTGTGGAGAAAGAGCGTTCGGCGACGGATGGTGGGGCGGCAACCGGATACACCGCGGCCCCTTTCCCGCGGATCCCACCCCAGCTGAACCGGGGCGGCCGTGAACGGAGGCACTAAAGCTAGCTGTTCTGTCCCGTGAGGTGGTGTCGGAACCAGGTGATCAGGCCGGCGTCGACCTCGCGAGCCAGCGGCAGCTGTGGCGCGGGCTCGATTCCGGGCTCGTCGGCAAGCGGATGCGCCAACTCGGGGATCGACAGCAGGTCGGAGTCTTCTCCCAATGCGTCGACGAGATCCAATGCGTCGGCACGTAGCGCCGGGTGATCCCGCTTGCCACTGACGACCAGCAACGGCGAGCGACCAGCGATGGTGCCAGCCTTGGCAACGAAGTCCAGACTGTCGACGGCCTTTGCGGACTCGGTGTCATACGAGTAGTCGCCGAACAGGTCGACGACGGAGCGCATCCGGATGGCGGCGTTCACCACGGCGCCGGCGAAGACCGGAATCTCGGTCTCGGCAAGGACCCGCAGCGCCACGGCCCCGCCCAGTGAACCGCCGAGCACGCCGATCGGACCGTCATCGATCGGCAGCTGCGCACGGATCGACGCCAGCACGGCCGGGAACTCCTCGGTCGCCTCTCGGACGAACGGGTACAGAGCAGACATCAGGGGATCGGTGCGCAGCAGCTCCAAGCCAGCGTCCATGCTGCCGTCGACCATCCGCGCCCCGCACATCGGCATGCCGAGGTGCACACGCCACGCGGGCAGGCCGTTCATCGGCAGCGCGGCAGCGAACGCGGCATCCGACCTCGGCGCGTCCAGCATGTGCCAGGTGACGATCAGAGGCGCTGGGCCGTCATCGTTCGGTGGCAGCGCGGTGAATGGCACGCCGGCAGCCGTGCCCGTGATCGGTGAGCGCATGCGGCAACGGTAGGTCGACGGCCCCCTGCCAGAAAGCGGTTACGCCACCAGCGGAATCAGCGCGGCGGGCCGAGCATTGCTCCGCAGGTCGGCCCGCACGTCATGCCATTTTGAACGCCGCCGACGAGACTCTCCGATGACTGGCTCTGGCCCACTTGCGGCGATAATAGACAGTAGCGGCGACGACGGGAGTCCGGCGAGCAAGCATCCGCAGGCCACGAAGCTGAAGTGGTCCTCCGTGAGAGTTGACATGGCCTCCGAGGTGAGCCCGGTGCCCGGGCCGCATCCTCGCTGCAGCGCTGTCCGTTCGCGAACCGTGGAGGTCAGAGCACCAACCAATCTCGCCGTATCTGTTTGTGACAACCACTCAACGATTCGTCACCACCGCAAGTCGACCAGAGCCGTCAGATCGACACTCCCGGACGAGGCCACCCTCGAGGCCATCACCGAGCAGCTCGACACCGTCCTCGCCACCGGCCCCCAGGCCGAGGCCAAAGCCGTGCTCGCAGAACTCGTCGCCACCGTGCGCGTCACCGGGCCCCAGCACGTCGTGCCCGTGTTCCGCGTCCCGGCCGGCGACGCCGCACCCGCGGCATCCTCGCAGGGCACAGAATCGCCGGCCGGGGTTCGCACGGTGCCACATCAGCGGAGGCGGACGGGAATCGAACCCGCCTGACCGAGCTTCTCGGCCACATCGGTTTTGAAGACCGCGGGGCCCACCAGGACCCAAACGCCTCCGCGGGGCAGCGTAGTAGACATCGTCCTGGCAGCAACGTCGCAGACCTCGGCGCGTCGAGCGCTCCACACGGCAACGCGGTTGGGAGCGCCCAGTTCTGCTCCGCACCTTCCCCGCGGTCACCGCCAACCGCGTCCGCGGTGAGCACCGAACGGGTGCTCGCTGGGAGCGCTGAACGGCGCGGCCCCGCGCGGACGCCGTCAGCGCAACGACGCCTCGAGCACGGAGTACGGCCCGGCGCCGCGCGCCGGTGCGACGCGGTCGAAGTTGAATCCTGCGGCGTGGAACAACTCCTCGAACTCCGCGCGGGTGCGCTCGCGACCGGTGATCATGCCGAGCATCGTGAGGTCGGAGTACTTGCTGAAGTGCGGTTGGTCGTCGTCGGGCATGACGGTTTCGACGACGACCAGGCGGGCGCCGGCATCGGCGGATGCGGCGATGCGCCGCAGCAGTGCGGTGGCGGCCTCGTCGTCCCAGTCGTGCAGGACCGTCGACAACAGGTACACCGCACCGCGCGGCACGGACGCGAAGAAGTCACCGCTGATGACGTCGACGCGCCGCTCCAGGTCCGAGTCGTGGACCCGCTGCTCCGCCGCAGGCACCACCGCGGGCAGATCGAACACGACGCCGGACCGGTCGGGGTGTTCGCGCAGGAGGCGTGCGAGCACGGAACCGTCGGCCCCGCCGACGTCGACCACCGGGTCACCGGGTGGCAGCGGGTAGCCGTCGAGCGTGGATTCCTTGACCACGTCGGTCAGGTCCGCCATCGCTGCGCTGAACGCCTCGGAGCGCTCGGGCACTTCGACGAGCCAGTCCATGAACGGGCGGCCGTAGTGCACCGTGGCCGCGGGGGTCCCGGTGCGGACGGTCTCGGCGAGGTGCGCGAACGCCGGGTAGTGCGTTTCCACCAGCATCAGCGTCATGTCGCGGATCGACTGCGGCGCGTCCGCCGCCAGGCACCGCCCCAGTTCCGTGGTGGCGAACGCACCCGGAGTCGGCTGGTGGAACACGCCGAATCCGGTGAGCGTGCGCAGCAGCCGGAAGACCGCATCCGGACAGGTGCCGGTGCGTTCGGCGAGATCCGCGGCCGTTCGCGGGCCGGAGGCGAGTTCCGTGGCCAGGTCGAGCTTCGCCACCGCGTACAGCGCCTGGGACACCTCGAATCCCTGCACCATGCGCAGCAGTCGCAGCGGTGGTGCGTTCTCCGCGGATGCGGTGTCCTCCGCGGGTGCGGCACCCTGCGGGGGTGCGGCACCCTGCGGGGATGTGGCGGCCTGCGGGGAGTCCGGGTCCGCTGTCATGCTTCCGCACCTTCCCGCCTCGACGCGACGAGTGCCGACCGTACCGCCGAGCCGCGCGCATGAGTGCCCCTCGACCGCGAATTCCACCGCAGGGACGAATCGGATTCCCGGGGCGCGTCGACCGAGCCCTTCGCCGCGCGGTCACCGCGCTCGAGCACAGCACCCACCTCCGTGCAGGAACCACGTGCCATGATCCGTTGGAGCGACCCCGGCCCACCGCAGCGCGGCCACCGCCAACGGGTCCAGAGCGCTCGCGTCCCCATCAGCGCGGAGCAGTTCCTCCATCGCGCGGAACGCGAGGTCGACCGCGATCTCCTCGTCCTCGGGGCGGCGGAAGCGCTTGGCGCCGCGCAGCAGTCTCCGCTCGACCTTCTCGGCGCGTTCCAGCACCTGCTGCCGCTCGTGTTCGCGGCGCGCACGGCGCAGCCGGCGCGCGGCTTTCCTGGCCGCGTCCGCGGCGAGGAGTTCGGCGAACCACTCCGGTGCCGTGTCCGGCCGCGCCTTCCAGCCACGCGCTCGCGCGGCGGTGAGCTGTTCGTCAACTCCCGCTGCGCGCATCGCGTTGGCGACATCGCGCACCCGCAGCTGCACGGCGCTCGCCACGGCGACGGGGCACAGGGCGCGGTCCGCGCGCTGCCGCGCGGTCCGATCTCCGGACACGTCACATCCCCCAGCACACCAGTCGTTTTCACGCCCGCCCCCGTCCAATCGCCCCGCAGTCCGGCGCACACCGGCGACTCCGCGGTCCCACCGAAGGCCGGGAGCCGCGTGGCGATCCGGTCCTCGGCGGACACCTCGAGAACCCGCAACCGCCGCGCGGTGGGCACCGCACCTCCGGCCAACGGCACAACCCGAGCGTGCCCGACGTCGAACTCGTTTTCGACCGAGCAGTGCGAGATCCACACGACCGTGCGAAGTGCCTGTCGCACCCGCCGCCCGACACGACGAGGCGTGTCGGCCTCCGACCGGACCTGCCCCCGCCGCCTATAGTGCGGTGCATGGCGGACGAACGCCGACGGATCCCCGGAACGGGCTGGCTGCTGCACTCCCCGGAACTGGCCGCGCCGATCGCCCGGCTCGGGCGGCCGCTGGTCAAGAGCGTGGTGCAGCGCGTGCAGCAGCGCGCCCGCGACGGCGAGATCGACCCCGACGAGGTGCTCGACGCGGTGCACGCCGCCCTGCCGCGCGCGGCCACGCAGCTGCGGCACGTCGTCAACGCCACCGGCGTCGTGCTGCACACCAACCTCGGCCGCGCCCCGCTGTCGGAGGCGGCGGTGCAGGCGATGGGCGAAGTCGCCGCGACCTGCGATGTCGAGCTCGACGTGCACACGGGTCATCGCGGCGGTCGCGCGGTCGCGGTGCGCGCGGCGCTGCGCGGGGCGGTGCCGGAGGCCGAGGACGCGCACGTGGTGAACAACGGCGCGGCGGCGCTCGCACTGGCCGCGACCGCGCTGGCCGGCTCCGGCGAGATCGTGCTGGCGCGCGGTGAGATGGTGGAGATCGGCGACGGTTTCCGCATCCCCGAACTGCTCGAGTCCACCGGTGCCCGGTTGCGCGAGGTCGGCACGACCAACCGGGTGCGCCTGGAGGACTACCGGGCCGCGGTGGGACCGCGGACGGGGTTCGTGCTCAAGGTGCACCCGTCGAACTTCGTCATCCGCGGGTTCACGGCCTCGGTCCCCCCGGCCGCGCTGCGCGAGCTGGAGGTGCCGGTGGTCGCCGACATCGGTTCGGGCCTGCTGCACCCGGATCCGGTGCTCGGCGACGAACCCGACGCGCGCGGCCTCCTGCGCCAGGGCGCGGACCTCGTCATCGCCAGCGGCGACAAGCTCCTCGGCGGCCCGCAGGCGGGGTTGCTGCTCGGCGAGGCCCGGCTGATCAGCCGCCTGCGCGCGCACCCGCTGGCACGGGCGCTGCGCGTGGACAAGACGACGCTGGCCGCGTTGGAGGCCACGATCTCCGGCCCGGAGCCCCCGGTCTCGGCGATGCTGCACCAGGACCCGCAGCGCCTGCACCGGCGCGCGCACCGGTTGGCCGAGACGCTGTCGGCCGCGGGGGTTCCGGCCACCGCGGAGTCCGCGGAGGCCACCGTCGGCGGGGGCGGTGCTCCCGGGGTGGTGCTGCCGAGCGCGTCGGTGGCGCTGCCGGAACGCTACGGCAAGGCGCTGCGCGGAGCAGATCCCCCGGTGCTGGGGCACGTGGAGCGGGGGCGCTGCGTGCTGGACCTGTTCGCGGTACCCGAGGACGAGGACGAGCTGCTGTGCCGGGCCGTGCTCGCGTGCGATTGAGGTGAGGGACATGCACGTCGTGGCCACCGCCGGGCACGTGGACCACGGCAAGTCCACGCTGGTGCGCCGGTTGACCGGGACCGACCCGGACCGCTGGGCCGAGGAGCACCGGCGCGGGCTCACGCTGGACCTGGGGTTCGCCTGGACGGGCCTCGACGACGGCTGCGCGGTCGCGTTCGTCGACGTCCCCGGCCACGAGCGGTTCGTCGGCAACATGCTCGCCGGGGTGGGGCCGGTGACGGCGGTGCTGTTCGTGCTCGCCGCCGACCAGGGGTGGCAGGCGCAGTCCAGCGAGCACCGGGACGCGCTGCACGCGCTGGGCGTGCGGCACGGGCTCGTGGCGATCACCCGCTGCGACCTGGCCGATCCGGCGCCCGCGGCCCAGCAGGCGCGCGAGCAGCTCGCCGGCACCGGGATGACCGACCTGCCGGTGTGCCCGGTCAGCGGCGCCACCGGCGAGGGCTTCGCCGAGCTGCGCGCGGAGCTGGACGCGCTGGCGCACCGGCTCCCCCGCCCGGACGCGGAGGCGGCCGCGCGGATCTGGGTGGACCGCTCGTTCACCGTGCGCGGTGCGGGCACCGTGGTGACCGGCACGCTGCCGGCGGGGCGCGTGCGGCGGGGTGACCGCCTGCTGCTGCACCCGGGGCAGCGCCCCGTCACCGTCCGCGGTTTGCAGGCGCTCGGCGAGGACCGCGCGGAGGTGGTGGCGGCGGCGCGGGTGGCGGTGAACCTGCGCGGTGCCGAGCACCACGAGATCCGCCGCGGGCACGCGCTGGTCACCCCCGGGCGGTGGTGGTCGACCGGCACCGTCGACGTGCGCGTCGCGGGCGCGCCGGTGGCGGAACTGCCGCGGGAGCTGGTGGTGCACGCGGGCACGGCCTCGCTCGCGGCGCGGGTGCGTCCGCTGGGCGCGGACACGGCCCGGTTGCAGCTGCGCGAACCGCTGCCGCTGGTGATCGGCGACCGCGTGGTGCTGCGCGACCCCGGTCAACACCGGATCGCGGGCAGCGCGTGCGTGTTGGACGTGTCCCCTCCGGCGCTGCGGCGGCGCGGGGCCGCGCGGCAGCGGGCGCGCGCGCTGGAAACCGCGGACGGCTCACCGGACGCGTGGGCGGAGCTGCGCCGCCGCCGCATCGTGCGCGCTGCGGATCTGCGCGCCATGGGTGTGGCGCTGCCGCCCGAGCTGCGCGAGGACACCGCGGGCCCGTGGCTGGTGGATCCCCGGTACCGCGCGGAGGCGGCCGAACGCCTGGCCGAGCACGTGGCCGAGCACGAGCGGCGCCGTCCGCTCGACGGCGGTCTCGCGCCGGAGGCGGCGCGCCGGGCGCTGGAGCTGCCGGACCGCGACCTGGTCGTCGAGCTGGCCCGCGAAGCGGGGGTCGTGTTCGCGCGCGGGCGGTTGCGCACGCGCGACGAGGTGCCGCAGGCGGCGCGGGAGGTGGCCGCGCGGGTGTGCGACGTGCTGTCCGAACGGCCGTTCCGCTCCCCCACCAGCGATGAGCTCGCCGAGCTCGGTGCCGGTGAGGCCGAGCTGGCCGCGGCCGAGCGGGGCGGGCTGCTGGTGCGGCTCGCGCCGGGCGTGGTGCTGGGGCCGCGGTCCGCGGAGCACGCCGCTGCCCTGCTGGCCGATCTGGAGCAGCCGTTCACGCCGAGCCAGGCGCGGCGGGCGCTGGACACCTCGCGGCGAGTGGTGGTTCCGCTGCTGGAGCACCTGGACCGGTGCGGGTTGACGCGGGCGCTGCCCGACGGCACCCACCAGGTGCGCTCCGCGTAACCGACCCTGTCCCCTTTCGGGTACTGCGATCTCGCGGGTGCTGCGCGCATCGTGGGGGTGGGAGCTGGTCGCGGCGAGGGGAGGAAGCCATGCCGCCGCGCAGGATCTGGACCTGTTCGATCAACTTCGGGCTGGTCACGATCCCGGTCGACCTGTACAGCGCGACCGAGGATCGCAGCAACCAGTTTCACCAGTACGTGCGCGACACCGCTGACCGGGTGCGGCTCAAGCGCGTGAACGAGCGCACCGGCGAGGAGGTGGACTACGGCGACGTCGTGAAGGGCCGCGAGATCGGCGACGTGGTGGTGACCGTCGAGCAGTCCGAGCTGGACGAGGTCGCACCGGGCCGGTCCCGCGCGATCGACATCGATCGTTTCGTGCCCGTATCGGAGATCGACCCGGTGTACTTCCAGCGGACCTACTGGCTGGCGCCGACCGGAGGCGCGTACGCGCGCCCGTACGCGCTGCTGCGGCGCGCGCTGCAGGCGTCGGGCCAGGCCGGCATCGCCACGGTGGTGCTGCGCGGCAAGCAGTACCTGACCGCCCTGCGCGCGGAGGACTCGGTGCTGGCGCTGGACACGTTGCACTTCTCCGCGGAGGTGCGCGATCCCGGCGGCCTCGTCGGCGATGCGGCGGAGGCGGTTCCCAGCGGCAACGAGATGCGCATGGCCGGCATGATCATCGACTCGATGAAGGGCGCCTGGGAACCGGAGCACTACACCGACACCTACGCCGAGCGCGTCGAGCAGCTGCTGGTGGAGAAGGCCCGGGGCGTCGCGCCGGCGCCGGCCGCGAGCCCGCCGGAGCCCACGGAGGTCACCGACCTGAGCGAGGTGCTGCGGCGCAGCGTCGACGAGGCGCTGCGGCGCAGCGCCGAGGAGTCCCGCGAGGGCTCGGGACCGGTGCCGGGGCCGCGGGACGGGCCGCGCGGCCGCTCGGGGACCAGCTCCTCCGGTGGGCGTTCGCGCGGAGCGCCCGGTGGGGCGCACCGCCCGGACCTGGCGGGCATGCGCAAGTCCGATCTCGCCGAGCGCGCCCGGCAGCTGGGCATCCGGGGACGGTCGAAGATGAGCCGCGGAGACCTGGAGCAGGCCGTTGCCGCCGCGGACGCGGGCGGCCGATCACGGCGGGTGCCGTGACCATGGCCGGCACCGAGGTCTCCCACCACGTCACCGTCGACGTCGACGGGGTGCGCCTGACCCTGTCGAACCCGGACAAGCCGCTGTACCCGGCGGCCGGGTTCCGCAAGCGGGACGTGCTGTCGTACTACCACCGCGCGGCGGAGGCCGTGCTGCCGCACGTGCGCGACCGCGCGGCGACGCTGGTCCGCGCGCCGGACGGGGTGGGCGGTGCGTCGTTCCTCGAGCGGAACACCGGCAGCCGCGCGCCGGAGTGGGTGGACGCGGTGCCGGTCACCAGCGACGCGGACGGGTCCGGTTCGGCGACGAACCACCACGTGCGCATCAACGACCTGCCCACGTTGATCTGGACGGCGGACCTGGCCGCGCTGGAGCTGCACGTGCCGCAGTGGACCGTGGAACGCGACGGCCGGCGGCACCTGCCGGACCTGCTCGTGTTCGACCTGGACCCGGGCGATCCGGCCACGGTCGTGGACTGCTGCCGGATCGCCGAGCGGTTGCACCGCGTGCTGCACGCGGACGGGCTGCGGGCGTTCCCGAAGACGAGCGGGTCCGCGGGGATGCAGCTGTACTGCCCGATCTCGGTGGCGGAGGCGGCGCGGCCCGCCGACTACGCCCGGGAGCTGGCGCAGCGCTTGGCGCGCGAGCACCCCGAGCACGTGGTGGCCACCGCGGGCCGCGAGCTGCGGCGCGGGAAGGTGTTCATCGACTGGAGCCGGAACAACGCGGCCACGGCGACGGTGGCCGCGTATTCGCTGCGGGCGCGGTCCCGCCCCACGGTCTCCACGCCGGTCACGTGGGCCGAGGTCCACCGGTGCAGCGAGCCGCACCAGCTGGTGTTCACGGCGGAGCAGGTGCTGCGGCGGCTCGACTCGGGGCTGGACCCGTTCGAGGGCCTGCACGAGGCGCCGACCGCTCTGTGAGGCCGCCGGCGGCGACCCCGCGCGGGGAGTCCTCTGTGGATCGGCGGCGGGCGTGACCGGGTTCACCGCAGGTCGCACCGCGCGTCGCGGCACCGGCCGCGTGTGCTGTGATGACGCTCATGGGCAGCCGACCCGGGGGCTCACCGACAGCGTTGCGCGAGCTGCGCGCCGCCGGTATCGACCGGCCGTCGCTGCGCGCGGCGTACCTGCGGTGCCGGGAGATCAACGCAGCGCACGGACGCACCTACTTCCTGGCCACGCGGCTGCTGCCCGCGGCGCGGCGCCCCATGGTGCACGCGCTGTACGGGTTCGCGCGGTGGGTCGACGACATCGTCGACGATCCGGAGGTCTCCCCCGCCGCGCGCCGGGAGGCGCTGCTGCGCGTCGAGCGCGAGCTGGACGAGTCCTGGACGGCCGGTGGGGGTGCCGATCCGCTCGTGACCGCGGTGGTCGACGCGGCCGCGCGCTACGAGCTGGACGTGGCGCTGTTCCGCTCTTTCCTGCACTCGATGCGCATGGACCTGACGGTGCGGGACTACCCCACCCGGGCGAGCCTGGACGCCTACATGCACGGCTCGGCCGGGGTGATCGGGTTGCAGGTCATGCCGATCCTCGGCACGTCCGTCCCGCGCGCGGAGGCAGCGCCGTACGCCGAGCGGCTGGGCCACGCGTTCCAGCTGACGAACTTCCTGCGCGACATCGCCGAGGACCTCGACCGGGGGCGGCTGTACCTGCCGGCGGACGAGCTCGCCGCGTTCGGGGTGGACCGGGAGCGGCTGCTGCGGTGCCGGCGGCGCGGGCGCGCCGACGGCCCGGTGCGGCGCGCCCTGGCCGACCAGGTGTCCCGCGCGCACGCCTGCTACCGCGCGGCCGAACCGGGGATCCGCTTGCTGGCGCCGCACGCGCGGCCGTGCGTGGCCACCGCGTTCACGCTCTACGGCGACATCCTCGACGGAATCGTCCGCTCCGGATACCAGGTGTTCGCCCAGCGCGTCACCGTTTCCCGCGCCCGCCGGCTGGGGGTGGCGCTGCCCGCTGCCGGCGCCGCCGGGCTGTTCCGCCTCGGCGCGGCGTGAGGCCGGCGCACCGCCCGGCGGCCCCCGGATGTGTAGTGGCCGCTGAGCGGGGTATTCGCCGAGATGGCAGGAGTTGTGCGACGTGGCGAGACGTGGGGAAGCCGAGGATGACGGGAAGCGCTTCGGACTGGCACGAGCTGCACGCCCGCGCGGAGGCGCTCGCGCAGGCGAGCCACCGGTTGGAGAACCGCACCGCCGGGGAGCTCTCGGCCGCGGAACTGGCGCAGGTGCGCGAGGCGCTGCACAGCATCACCGGTGCTGGCCGGAGCCTGTCGCGGCAGCTCGACCGCCTCTCGCAGCGGTGCCGCCCGGTCGGCCGGACCGAGCCCTCGGACAGCCAGGTGGCCCTGGACCAGGCCGCCGCCGCTGCCGAGGACCTCGGTGCGTGCTCCAACGCCGCCGCGCAGGCGCTGCAGGACGAGCAGGAGCAACCGCACACCGGTCAACGGCCCGAGGCGGGTGAAGTCCCGCGGCAGAGCGATCCGCCGCGGCCGTGACCCCGGTGCGCCGGGTGCGGGTCGCGGAACGACCGGGGAGCGGACACGCCCGCCCGGCGCGGGTGACAACGCGGTGCCGCACTCCGCACACTGGTGGGTGCTGCCCGTGCCCGGCAGCGCACGAGGGCGACCGCCGTGCAGGCCACCCCCCGACGTGAGGGAGCGACCGTGTCCTCTTCCGCACCGCCCACCGTCCTGCTGACCGGCGCGACCAGCGGCCTGGGGCGCGCCCTCGCCGAGGAACTCGTCCGCAGCGGTGCCCGGCTGGTGCTGCACGGGCGGGATCGCGAACGCGCGGCCGCGGTGCGCGACGAGCTGGCGCGGTCGGCGGGCGCGGACGCCGTGGACGCGGTGGTGGCCGATCTGGCGCGGTTGCACGAGGTGGAGCTGCTCGCCGGCTCCGTGCACGACCGGTGCGCGCGGTTGGACGTGCTCATCCACAACGCCGGGGTCGGCCCCGCGGACGGCGGGCGGTCCGAGAGCGCCGACGGCATCGAGCTGCGCTTCGCCGTCAACCACCTCGCCGGGTACCACCTCACCCGGCTGCTGCAGCCGCTGCTCGTCTCCTCCGCCCCGGCGCGGGTCATCAACGTGGCCTCGGCCGGCCAGCGCCCGATCGACTTCGACGACCCGTTGCTGACCACCGGCTACACGGGGTCGCGCGCCTACGCCCAGAGCAAGCTGGCGCAGATCATGAGCACCTTCGACCTGGCCGACGAGCTGCGGCCGCACGGGGTGCTGGTCAACGCGGTGCACCCGGCGACCTACATGAACACGCCCATGGTGCGCGCGGCCGAGATCAGCCCGGTCAGCGACGTGTCCGAAGGGGTGCACGCGGTGCGGCGCCTGGCCTTCGCCCCGGAGCTGGCCGGGACCACGGGGGAGTACTTCCACGGTGTGCGGCAGGCCCGCGCGCTCGACCAGGCCTACGACGCGGGCGCCCGCGCACGGCTGCGGGAGGTGTCCGACGACCTCATCCGGCGGGCTCAGCAGGGGAGCACCGCCGCACGGAGCACGCGGAGCGAGGAGGTCTGATGGCAGCTGCTGGCGGTCCGGGCACGATCGTGGTCGGGGTGGACGGCTCCCCCTCGGCGAAGGCGGCGCTGCGCTGGGCGGCTCGCCAGGCCGAGGCGACCGGGGCGCGGCTGCGCGCCGTGGGGGCGTGGGAGTTCCCCGCCTTCTACTCCTGGGAAGGCGGCCCGATGCCGCCGGACGACTTCGAGGAAGCGGCGCGCACGGGCATGAACGAATCGGTCGACGAGGTCGAGCACGAGGGCACGAGCGCGACGATCGACCGGGAGATCCACCACGGCCACGCGGCGCAGGTGCTGCTGGACGCCTCCCAGGCCACCGGGGTGGAGCTGCTCGTCGTCGGCAGCCGGGGGCACGGCAGCTTCTACGGCGCGCTGCTGGGGTCGGTCAGCCAGCGCTGCGCCCAGCACGCGAAGGTGCCGGTGGTCATCGTGCGCGGGCAGGGCACGACCGGCGGCGGGGATCAGTCGGCCCGGTAGCCGAGCTGCTCGGAGAGTCCGGCGGCCCCGCTGCGGGCGAGCTCGACGAAGGTGGCCGCGGCCTCGTCGTTCCACCGCAGGATCGGCACGGAGATGCTCAGCGCGGCGACGACGGTGCCCCGGTGGTCGCGGACCGGGGCGGCCACGCAGGCCACGGCGTCGTTGGACTCGCAGTACTCGCGGGCCACGCCCGCCTCGGCGACGGCGGCGAGTTCCCGGTGCAGGGACTTGCGGTCGGCGATGCTGTTGGCGGTCATGGTGGTCAGCGGCTCCTCGCCGCAGAGCGCGTCGACCTCCGCTGCGGGCAGCGCGGCGAGGAGGGTCTTGCCGAGAGCGGTGCAGTGCGCCGGCAGCCGCCTCCCGACCGCGGAGACCATGCGGACGGGGTGGCTGCTGTCGACCTTGGCGATGTAGAGCACCTCGGCGCCGTCGCGCACTCCGACGTGCACCGTTTCGTGGCACTGCGCCGCGGTGTCCTCGGCGGCGCGCTGACCGACGCGGGCCAGGTCGAGCCGTTCGAGGTAGGCCGAACCGAGCTGGAAGCCGCGCACGCCGAGGCCGAACCGGTTGCTGTCCCGAGCGGTGGGGGCGAGGTAGCCGCGAGCGGTGAGGGTGCCGATGAGCTCGTGCACCGTGGTGCGGGGCAGGCCGAGGCGCTGGGTGATCTCGGGTGCGCTGAGCTCGGCCTCGTCGAGGAAGAGTTCGAGCACGTCGAAGGCGCGTTCCACGGCGGGTACGGACCGGGCCACGGCGTTCCCCCACTCCTTCACAACGTTCGGTATCTCGAACAGTGTAGTGGACGGGAGGGAGTGCTCCGCAGCCGCCCGCTCGGGCGTGTCCGCGGAAGGTCAGCCGTGGTGGTCGGGGCGCGCCCGCCGCAGGCGCAGCAGCCACAGCTCGAGCTCGGAGAGCTGGCCGTCGAGGCTCTCGCTGCCGTACATGTCGGGGCTCACGCGCAGCGTGGCGAGCTCCTGCCAACGCCGCTCCATCTCCTCGACCAGGTCGGCGACCGTGGGGGCGGCATCGGCGCTCTCGCGCGGTCGCGGTGTGGCGGCGGACTCCCGGGGCTGCACGATCGATCACCTTCCGTTGCGGTGCGGCTGCGTCCGGTGACGACGGTATGCCGAGCGGCCGCTGCGGCACACGGGAAAAAGTCCCGGACGCGCCGTGACCGCCCACCGCTCGGCCCCACCGTCCGGGCGAGAGCGGGCGGTCACTTCGAGTGATGAGCACCCCGGGGAGCCGCAGCTGTGGTGGGATCGGACCAGGGACGAACCGAGCGCGAGGAAAGCGATGAGACGCGGACGCCGAGGACATCCGTGCGAGGTGGACACCTCGCGCATGGGGTTGTGGCGCTGCCCGGAGTGCGGACAGCAGTGGGAGGTGCACGGGGTGGCCGATCGGCCGCGGGTGCGCCGGGTCAGCCGCATCGGGTGGTTCCTGGCGCGGATGCTGAGCTGACCCGCCGCGCCCCGGCCGGAGCACCGCTCGCCGCGCCGGAGCAGCGTTCCCGCGCCACCCGAACAAAAAGTCCTTATGTCAGGACCAAGTATTGACACGTGCCTCGTGCCCCGGAAACACTGGCCGCACCCGGGCGATGGGAGTCACACCCGGGAGCGTCCCAGGGAGGTAGGCATGAGCGAGCACGACGTGCGCATCGGACTCATCGGAGCCGGCCGGATGGGTGCCGACCACGCGCGGCGCATCCACGAACGCATCAGCGGGGCCCGACTCGCCGTGGTCGGCGACCCCGATGCCGACCGGGCGCACGCCGCCGCCGCGGACACCGGGGCGCGCGTGACCACCGACCCCAGCGACGTGATCACCTCCGCCGACGTGGACGCCGTGGTCATCGCCTCGCCGGGGCACACGCACGAACCGCTGCTGCTCGCCGCGCTCGAGCACCGCATCCCCGTGCTCTGCGAAAAACCGCTCACCCCGGACGCCGAGTCGGCCCAGCGGATCGTCGCCGCCGAGGCCGACACCGGCCGGAGGCTGATCCAGCTCGGCTTCATGCGCCGGTTCGACGCGGAGTACGCCCACCTCAAGCAGGTGCTCCGCGACCGCGAGCTCGGCGAGGCGCTGCTGCTGCACTGCACGCATCGCAACGCGGCCACACCCCCCGAGTTCACCGACGAGATGATGATCTACGACTCGGTGGTGCACGAGGTCGACACCGTCCGCTGGCTGCTCGACTCCGAGATCAGCGCCATGTCCGTCCGCGCTCCGGGGCGCAGCACCCGCGCCGCCCCCGGCCTGACCGACCCGCAGCTGGTCACGATCGAAACCGACGAGGGCGCGCTGGCCACCGTGGAGATCTTCGTCAACTGCCGCTTCGGCTACCAGGTGCGCTGCGAAGCCGTCTGCGAGGACGGCACCGCCCGCATCGGCGCCGAATCCGGGCTCGTCCGGCACACCCGCGACGGTTGGGGCGGATCGGTGCCGGCCGGTTTCCCCGAGCGGTTCGGGCAGGCCTTCGACCTGGAGGTCCAGCGCTGGGTCGAGGCCGCCCAGCACGGCGAGGTCGTCGAAGGCGCGGCCAGCACCTGGGACGGCTACGCCGCCGCGGCGGCCTGCGCCGCAGGCGTGCGCGCCCAGGCCAGCGGTGAACGCGTGCCCGTCTCCCTCGGTGAGATGCCCAAGCTCTACGCGACCTGAGACTCCCCACCGCGCCCGCACCCCCGGGCGCTCGCCCCCGCCGTACCAGCACCACTGACGCGAGGTCCGCAATGAAGATCGCACTCGACCCGCACATGTTCCGCTTCACCCCGCTGCTGGAGTTGCCACGGCTCGTGGCCGAGCTCGGCTACGAGTGGATCGAGCTCTCCCCGCGCGACGACGTCCTGCCGTTCTTCGAGCACGCGCGCATCGACGACGCCACGCTGCGCGCCTTCCGCCGGGAGCTCGACGCGGCCGGCGTGGGGATCAGCTCCGTGCTGCCGCTGTACCGGTGGTCCGGCCCGGACGAGGACTCCCGCGAGGCCGCGGTGCGCTACTGGAAGCGCGCCATCGACATCACCAGCAAGCTCGGCGCCGACGTCATGGTCTCCGAGTTCAACGGCCGCCCCGAGGAGCCGGCCCGCAGCGAGGCCTGCTTCTGGCGGTCCATGGAAGAGCTGCTGCCGCTGTTCGAGCGCGAGGGCATCACGCTGCGCCTCGAACCGCACCCGGACGACTTCATCGAGGAGGGGCGCGCCGCGGTCGACCTCATCCGCGGCATCAACTCGCCCAACGTGGAGTTCCTCTACTGCACGCCGCACACGTTCCACATGGGCAACGACGCCCCGGGCATCATCGAGCACGCGGGGCCGCTGCTGACGCACGCGCACATCGCGGACACGTTCGACCACACCGCCTCCTCCGGCAAGCGCTACATCGTCAACCCGCCGTGGTCGACCGCCCGCATCCACCAGCACCTGGACATCGGCCAGGGCGAAGTGGACTGGGAGGAGTTCTTCCGCGCGCTGTCCGGCATCGGCTTCGACGGCACGCTGGTGGCGTGCGTGTTCGCCTGGGAGGAGCGCGCCCGCGAGTCCTCGCTGTACATGCGCGAGACGATCGGCGACTACGTGGCGAAGCACCTCTCCTGACTTCCTCCCCGCCCTCGAGGGGCGGGGATTCCCCTCGGGCTCGCGCCCGGGGGTTCCTGCTTCATCGCTGGCTGCGGAAGGGAGGACCCTTGCCGACTCGCACCAGCTCCACGGGCTTGGCCGGGGTTGTCCCCGGCTACCGCTCGACCAGCGGCAAGGATGTTCTTCGCCGCGTTGACATCCCGGTCGTGCCGGGTGCGGCAGTGCGGACACGTCCACGCCCGCACCGGGAGTTCCAGGCCGGACAGCAGGTGCCCGCAGTTCGAGCAGGTCTTGCTGGACGGGTACCACCGGTGCACCGCGAGCACGCGCTTGCCGGCGCGAGCTGCCTTGTACTCCAGCTGGCGGCGGAACTCGCTCAACGCGGCGTCCAGGAAGCGCCGTTCAACCCGGCTTTCGACCGCACGTTGCGGCCCGGCTCGTCGGCGGTTCATGCGGCGCTGCTGGTCATGCCAGCGACGTTGAGATCCTCGATGGCGATCGTCTCGGCCCGGCGCACCAGACCACCACCATCGTCGGGTTCAACGCGGCCGGATCGATGCCCGGCCAGGACAACACGAACCGCAACGGCGATTTCTGCTTCGCCAGCGTCAGTTCCCCGCCGCGCAGTGTGAAGGCGCTGCGGGTGCAGTGCGCCGACTGCTTCCCGTTGCGGACCCGAACCTCGGGTGTTGGGCGCGTCCGGCGAAGAAGTTCGCGAACGCGGTGTGCTGGTGCCGCAGCGTCTGCTGCAACGGCACGGACGACACCTCGGGCAGAAACGCCAGCTCGCCGATCTTCTTCCACTCGGACAGGGCCGCGTCGGTTTCCTTGCAGGAGGTCGACCGGCCTTCGGCGCGGTAGCGGCGGTGCCGGGCGCCGAGGGACTTGTTCCACACGAGGCGCACACAGCCGAACGTGCGGCTCAGTTGGGCCACCTGTTCGTGATCCGGGTAGGCCCGGCACTTGCACGCCGTCCGCATACCGATCATTTTACCCGTGATGTCCGTTCGAGTAAGCGAGGGTCGCCGCGCCCCTTCAGGATCGATTTCCTCCCCGGCCTGAGGGCCAGGGCTTCTCTCGATGGGAGACCCGGTGAACCGCTGCCCCGGGCTGCACTGTCCGCTGCGGACAGTGCAGCCCGGGGCAGCGCATCCGCAGGACCTGTGATCCAGCAGACACCGGCAGGTCGGTACGGTACGTGGTGACAGATGACGGTATCGGTGACCGATTGGTGGTGCAGTTGAACACGCGCTGGCTTACGGAACCCGTCCGCGACGACGTCCGCGACCTCTGGCGGCTGCACGAGGTGCTCCACGAGGGGTCCACCCCCTACCAGCAGGTGCTCGTCGCCCGGACCCTGCTGGGGACCACCCTCTTCTGCGACGACAACCCGCAGAGCGCCGAGATCGGCCAGCTCGCCTTCCACGAGGCGGAGCTCGTGCCGGCGATGCTGCTGGCCGAGCGCCTCGACCGGGTGCTGGTGATCGGCTGCAGCGAGGGGGCCGTCTCGCAGATCGCCGCCGAATCCGGTGCGCAGGTCGACCACGTCGACATCGACCCGGAGTGCGTGCGCATCTGCGCGGAACACCTGCCGTACGGGTTCACGCCCGAGGAGGTGCGCGCCGCCGAGGCCGGTGACGGCCCCGTCCGCCTGCACTACCAGGACGGCGCGGACTTCGTGCGCTCCGCTTCCCCCGGAGCGCGCTACGACGTGATCGTGCTCGACCTCCCGGAGGAGCAGGAGGAGCTGGACCTGCCGCACAACGCGCTCTACGAAGCGGACTTCCTGCGCGAGTGCCAGCGGTTGCTGGCGCCGGGAGGCGTGATCAGCACGCACGTCAGCCGCCCCTACCTGAGTCTGCCCACAGCGGACTCCGCTGCGAGCCTGGTGCGACCGTGGCAGCGCTTCGGCGAGGTCTTCGGCACCCGGGTGTACTTCCGCGCCGACGAACAGCCGTGGGGAGCCATCATGCTCGGCCGCGACGACGCGCTCACCGATCCGGTGGCGCGCATGCGGCGGCGGCTGGCCGAGCTGCGCTACCGGCCGCGGACGATGGACGACCCCGCCCTGTTCAGCGCCACGCACGTGCCCATGGTCCTGCGCACCTGACGCGCGGGCTCCGCCGCGGCGCGAGCGCTCGGGTGCACCGGCGCGGCCGCGTGCACCCGAATCCGAGGAATTTCCCGGTATTGCCGGTATTCCCCCTCGGTCGCGGCAGTTTTGCCGGGCGCCTGCCGTCTTTCCCCGTTTCGTTGACCCCCGCCCGCCCCCTCCCTAGAGTCGTCGCCTCGTGACACGGAAATCCGTGCCGCACGGGAATTCTCAGCACCCCTCCCGCGCATCCGCGGGAGGGGTCGACCGACTCGGGAGAAACATGCGCTCCACCGCGAAGATCGCCGCCATCAGCGCTGCCGTCGCCCCGCTGCTCGTCACGTTCGGCTCGGGCACGGCCAGCGCGCACGGTTACGTCTCCGACCCGCCCAGCCGGCAGGCGCAGTGCGCCGCCGGCGCGGTCGACTGCGGGAGCATCCAGTGGGAGCCGCAGAGCGTCGAGGGACCGAAGGGGCTGCGCAGCTGCAGCGGCGGCAACGAGCGGTTCGCCGAGCTCGACGACGACAGCAAGAACTGGCAGTCCACGCCGGTCGGCGAGACCGCCGAGTTCAACTGGTCGATCACCGCCGCGCACGCCACCAGCACCTGGGAGTACTACGTGGACGGCACCAAGGTCGCCGAGTTCGACGACGGCGGGGCCAAACCCGGCGACCACGTCTCGCACACCGTCGACCTCAGCGACCACCGGGGAGAGCACACCGTGCTGGCGGTGTGGAACATCGCCGACACGAGCAACGCGTTCTACGCCTGCACCGACGTCGTCGTCGGCGCCGCGTGACCCGAACCTCCCGCCCGGACTGCGCCCGCCCGGCGGCACGGCCGCTGCGGGCGCAGGCCGCGGCCGCGAACACGGCCGCATCAGCAGGCCTGCCCGCACTTGGCGCAGATCCTGCCCTCATCGCCCTGCAGCGGGATCGGCGCGTGCGCCCCTCCCTGCGGGCACTCCTCGACGGCGGGCACCAGACCGCGCCCACCGGGCGCCTCCCACCGAGGATGCTCCGCCACCCCCGCGCGGGACGCCCGATCGAGCGTCCGCCGCCCCCGCGGGAGAGCACCACAACGACGCGCGCACGAGGACACCGCTGCCGGCAGCACGACCAAGATCATCCGGCTATCGTGCCGGACGCACCGTGAAATGTGATTCGGATCGCGATCATGCGCACATGCCCGCAACCTTTGCCGCGGGCACCGGCAGCGATCGGGAGAACCGCGAACGAGGCGGCCGAATCCGGTGGCGCCTCCTCACGCGCGGCGGCCGGGGACCGCTACTCGGACGGGTCCACCCCCTGCTCGGCCACCGGGGGCTCCTGCTCGGCGACCTCCTCGACGATCTCCTCGTCCTCCTCCTCGGCACCGAGCACGGCGGGGGCCGCCGTTTCGTCGACCTCGAACATGTCCCGACTCGCGTACACCATCGCCAGCTGCTCGCTCTCAGGTCCCACGCACAACAACGGATGGGGCAAGCTCGCACGTGCGTTCTGATCCGGTCAAGTTCGCGACACAGCGGACTTTCGCGCCATGTCGGAATCGGCGGTGACCGCCGGAGCGGCGGCACCGCACCTGCCGCACAGGTCCGATGTGGATGGGAGGAGCGCATCTCACCCGACGGCCCCGAAGGACAGGCCGAGCGCGTAGGTGATCCCGGCGGCCCCGAACCCGATCGCCAACTGCCGCAGCGCGCGCGTGACCGGTGAGGCACCGGAGATCACCCCCACGCAGGCACCGGTGCCCAGCAGCGCGATACCGACGAGCACGACCGCGCTGAGCACCGCGGGCCACCCCGCGGCCCCGACGGCGAAGGGCAGCACCGGGACGAACGCCCCGCAGGCGAACGTGCCGAAGCTGGTGACGGCGGCGCGCATGCCGGTGCCGACGACCTCGTGCCCGTCCTCCTGGGCGATGTCGGTGGGGGAGGCCGCGCCGGAACCGCCGGCCAGCACCGCGTCCGCCTTGCGCTGCGCCGCTTCGCCGTCCATGCCGCGGGCGCGGTAGACGAGGGCGAGCTCGTTGGTGTCGACGTCGAGGTGCGGCACGGCGGAACGGGCCTGCGCGTCCGGCGCGGTGGCCGCGAGCAGTTCGCGCTGCGAGCGCACCGACACGAACTCCCCCGCCGCCATGGACAACGCCCCGGCCAGCAGCCCCGACAACCCGGTCA
This sequence comes from Salinifilum aidingensis, assembly GCF_054782015.1. Classification (NCBI taxonomy): domain Bacteria; kingdom Bacillati; phylum Actinomycetota; class Actinomycetes; order Pseudonocardiales; family Pseudonocardiaceae; genus Salinifilum; species Salinifilum aidingensis. The sequence goes on from NZ_BAAGTH010000008.1 coordinate 23,675, forward strand.
GCAGCACCGTGTCCGCGGCCAGTCCCCCGCCGACGACGCCGAGCACCAGAGCGAGGTTGCTGACCAGGCCGTCGTTGGCGCCGAAGATCGCGGCGCGGAACGCGCCGGAGAGGCGTTCACGCCCGCGCGCCGCGAGCGCCCGCACGACCTCCTCGTGGATGCGCTCGTCCGCGGCGATCTCCGGTGCGGCCTCCTCGGCGGCACCGCGGGAGGCGCGCTTCTCGGCGCGCTGCGCCAGGGCGAGGACGACCACGAAGCCGAACACCCGTGCCAGCTGCGCGAGCACGCGCATGCGCAGCGCGGCGCGCGGCTCCGGTGCGGCCTTCGCCCCGAGCAGCTCGCGCCAGTGGGCGGCGTGGCGCTCCTCCGCCTCGGCCAGCCCGAGCAGCACGTCGCGTTCGCTGCCGCTGCTGCGGGCGGCGAGCTGCCGGTAGACGGCGGCTTCGGCGCGCTCGTAGCCGAGTCGGCGCCGCCAGCGGCGCAGCGTCCGCGGGCCGGCGGCGTGCGGGGAGGGCTCGGGCACGGGCCCAGAGTGGCAGCGCCCGGGCGGGCGGACCAGCGCGGGCGCGGCGCGACGACCAGCGGCAACCGACGGAGTCGAACCGTGCGCGGCGTGTGACGGCGGCGCCCAATATCCGGCTGTGACCCTTCGGCCCAGCGGCGGTTGCCGCGGGGTGCAACGCGCGGCGCCGGGGGCGTATTCCGCCTCCGGCACCACGCCGTTCCCCGGCCGCGTCAGCCGGACGCGGCCTGGCCGACCACCCGCTGGCCGTGCACGCCTTCGGCGATCTCCTCGACCACCTTCGCGTCGAAGGCGGCGAGGTCGTCCGGCGTGCGGCTGGTGACCAGCCCGCGGTCGGTGACCACTTCGCGGTCCACCCAGGTGGCCCCGGCATTGCGCAGGTCGGTGGCCAGGCTGGGGTACGAGGTCACCTCGCGGCCGCGCACGACATCGGCCTCGACGAGCATCCACGGCGCGTGGCAGATCGCCGCGACCGGCTTGCCCTGTTCGAACAGGGTGCGCAGGAACGACACGGCGGAGTGATCGCGCCGCAGCGCGTCCGGGTTGGCCACGCCGCCCGGGAGCACGAGCCCGTCGTAGCGGTCGGGATCGGCCTCGGAGACCACGGTGTCCACGGCGAACAGGTCGGCCTTGTCCAGGTGGTGGAAGGCCTGCGCGGTGCCGGAGCGGGTGGACAGCAGCTCCGTGGCGGCACCGGCTTCCCGCACCGCGTTCCACGGCGTGGTCAGCTCCACCTGTTCGATTCCTTCGGTGGCGACGAGGAACGCCACGCGCTTTCCTTCCAGCGTCGTTGCCACTGCTCCTCCTTGCGCGCTCGGATCGCGCGGGCGCACCTGCCGCGCCCGCGGAGGTCCGTGCTGGAGGTTCCCGCTGCTGCGGCAGCGGCAAACGTGCCCGCGGTGCGGGAGCGGACGCGGATCACTCCGGGAACGCCGGTGGGCGCTTGTCCACGAACGCCTGCATGGACTCGCGCCCCTCGGGGGTCTGCGAGGAGGCGGCCATGGCCTCCAGCGCGATCGCGTAGGCGTCCTCCTCCGGCCGGTCGAGCTGGGCGTAGAGCACCTGCTTGCCGAGCGCGGTGCTGCGCCGGCTCCCGCGGGTGGCGCGGGCGAGCAGCTCGTCGACCGCGTCGTCGAGCGCGTCATCGGCGACGACGCGGTTGACCAGCCCCCAGTCGGCGGCGGTGGCGGCGTCGATCGCGTCGCCGGTCAGGGCCATCTCCATCAGCCGCTTGCGGCCGATGTTGCGCGCCACCGGCACGGCCGGGGTGTGGCAGAACCAGCCGCCCTTGCCGCCCGGCAGCGCGAACCCGGCCGACTCGCCGGCCACGGCCAGGTCGCAGGAGGCGACGAGCTGGCACCCGGCGGCCACCGCCAGCCCGTGCACGCGGGCCACCACCACCTGCGGGACGGACTGGACGGTGCGCATCAGCTCGGTGCACGAGCGCAGCATCTCGCGGGTCTCCTGGTGGTCCCGCTCGGCCAGGTCGGCGAAGTCGTGCCCGGAGCTGAACACCGGCCCCGCACCGGCCAGCACGATGCCCGCGGCCTTGGTCTCGCCCGCCTGCTGGAACGCTGCGCGCAGTTCGGCGAGGTGCTCGCCGGTCAGCGAGTTGCGGCGCTGCGGCCGGTCCATGGTGATGCGGACCGCGGGGTCGGTGTGCTCGACCCGGATGTGCTGCCACGACGTGCTGCTCATGTTCGTCGCCTCCGGTGGATGCGTGTGGTGGACCGCACGTGCCACGGCAAGCCTCGCACATCGCCCGCGGTCGTTGAAGGAACGCGACGGCGGGCGGAACGTCCGGCGTGCCGCGTTCGACGCGTTCGGGCGCGCCGTGCCCGCCGGTCGCCACCGCACCTCCGGTGCGGCCGGGTAGGCTCGCACGCGCATCTCGGTCTGATCGCCGCTGACTCGGAGGGTTGATCCGGTGGACCGCAAGGGTGTTGTGGTGATCGTCGTCCTCGCCGTGCTCGTCGTCGGCTTCCTTGTGGTGCGCGACCCGGTCAACGCCGCCGGGGTGGTGCGCAACGGGTGGGAAGCCCTGCTGAGCCTGGTCCGCACCATCGGCTCCGCGCTGGTGACCTTCTTCCAGCACCTCGCCCAGGAGTGAGGCCCGCCGGGCGGGGAGGTCGACGAGCGGCGCCGCACGCGCGTGCGGCGCGCCGCTGCCGGTTCCGGCAGCGGCGCGCCGCGTGATCACCTGCAGGGGTGTCCCGGACCGCCCGCTACTGGAGCTGCGCGGCCGCCTTCCCCGCCGGCTGCAGCGCGAAGTCGTAGCCGGCGGTGCGCCCGGGGCGGACGGCGACCCGGTCGGCCAGCGGGCGCATGCCCTGGGCGGCGACGACGACGGTGACGTGCTGGTCCGGCAGGTCGTGCACCTCGTAGGTGCCGTCGGCGTCGCTGGTGACGCGGGCGAGCTGCGCCCCGCTGCTGTCGGTGACGGTGACGACGGCGCCGGGCACCGCCGTCGCCGCGGTGTCGCGGACCGTGCCGGCCAGCGTGCGGTGGTGCGCGGGCCGCGGGGGCACCACCGACGGGTCGGCGACCGCCTCCGAGGGCTCCTCCTCGTGCTCGTAGGTCCCGCCGGTGTCCACGACCTCGGGGTCCTCGGCCTTCTTGCGGTGCTGCCACCACTGGGTGCCGGACACGAGCGCGACGCCGATCGCGCACCACGCGACGAGTCCCCAGACAGCGGGGGTGGCACCGGAGCCGCCGAAGTAGAAGATGCCCCGCATCGCGTCCACCGCCTGGCCCAGCGGCAGGAGGTTGTGCAGGAACTGGAAGAACTCCGGCACGAGCTCCTTCGGGATCGCGCCGCTGGAGGACGGGATGCTCAGCAGCACGAACAGGCCGATGGCCACCGCGGGGATGAACTGCTTGACCAGGGGGACGAGTCCGAAGGCGGTCCACCCGATGGCCTGCGTGAGCATGAACGCGATCGGGATGAACGTCAGCGGCTGGTTCGGGATGACGTTGGTGCTGACCGCGAAGACGTAGGCGGCCACCGCGGCGAAGATCCCGACGCCGACGATGGACAGGAGCTTCTGCCGGGTGCCGACCTCGGCCCGCAGCAGCATCATCACGGTGATGTACGGCGGGATGTTCAGCGCCATCAGGCAGTAGAACAGGCCCGTGCCCATCACGTCGCCCGCTGCCGTCGGCGCGAGGTCGGTGAGCTGCAGCTGCTGCCCGGTCGCTGCGGCCACGGGGCTGAAGATCTTCTGGGTGAACTGCATCAGCGCCTGGCCGTTGGCCTTGCCGTAGAACAGCTGCCCGTCGGCCGGGTCGTAGGCCGCGACCACGTCCCGGTCCTGCACCGCTTGCCGGGCGTCCTGCTCGGAGGGCACCGCGCTGACGTCCACCCCGTCGGGCATCTTCTGGTCCAGCTGCACCTCCAGCTGGGCCGCCGCCTGGTCACCGACGACCGCCACCGGCATGTGGTGCGGCGACGGGGCGTGGAACGGCAGCAGGTAGAACACCAGGAACCCGAGGATGAAGAACAGCGGGAACCACAGTGCCGAGGTCAGCGCTCGCGCCGTGCGCACCCACTGGCGCGACTCTTCCGCAGCCAACAAGCCTCCTGATCTGTGGAACGGATCTGCGTGCAACGACCGGTCGCCCCGAGCTGCGCTGCTCGCGGGCTGCGCGTGAGCTCCCGCGACGCGGGACGGGGCGGACATGCGCCAGGACGGCAGCAGTGCCGCGCTGCCGATGACCGCGTCCCCACCGATGGTGGGCGCACGTCGACGGACCCCCCGTGCTCCTTGCTTAGTCAGGCTAACTGATTTCTGCAGTCGATGCAAAAATGCAGGAACGCACGGATGCCGGGTCCGCACCCGCGGGAGGCGGGCTCTACCATCCGGCGCAACGGCCCCGCACGTCGCACGCAGCACCGCCGGAGCAGTCGGAGGGATGGCCATGTCACACCCCGCAGGCGCGTCACCCGGGGGCCTGCGCGAGCGCAAGAAGCGCGCCACCCGGGAGGCCCTCCGGCAGGCCGCGATCGGCCTGTTCCGCGATCACGGCCCGGAGTCGGTCACCGTCGACGACATCTGCGCGCGAGCCGACGTCTCCCCGCGGACCTTCTTCAACTACTTCGCGGCCAAGGAGGAGGTCCTCGTCCCGTGGGACGACGACATCCTCGCCTGCGTCGCCGACCGCATCCCCGCCGCCCCGGCCGAGCAGGAACCGCTGACCGTGCTGCACACCGTGCTGGCCGAGGCCGTGGACAGCGCGATGGCCGGGCCGACCTGGCGCGACCAGACGCGCGTGCTGCGCGAGCACCCGGAGCTGCTCCCCCGCGTGATCACCTCCTCCCGCGCGCTCGAAGCGACCGTCATCGACGGCCTGGCGCACCGGCTCGGGCGCGACCGGACGGACCCCTACGTGAACCTCACCGGCGGGGTGGCCATGACGGCTCTGCGCACCGCGGTGCAGTGCCAGGGCCAGAGCGACTCCGAGCGCGGCGCGCGCGACTACCTCGACGAGCTCTTCGAGCACCTCCACCGGGGACTGCGCCCGCCGTCCTGACCCCGCCCGCGGACGCGCCGGCAACCGCGCGTCCGGGAGCGAGCGCCCCGACCGCCGCGCGGTCGTGAACGTCCACACGGGACGCGACACCCGGGGCCGGTGCGCCGCAACGGCGGTGCGCTGCTGTACCTTGCGTGCCACGGCACCACGACCCGACACCGAACCGAAGGAGCGCCCCGCGGCATGTCCCGCCCCGTCGGCACCCGTGACACCCGCAGGCTCATCCCGATGGACCTCGGCACCCGGCGCCGCCACGCGCCGCGCCGCCGCCGCGGGTACACGCGCGAGTTCACCATCGCCGGCCACCTCGGGAGGCTGACCACGAACGTCTACCCGGACGGCGCTCTCGGCGAGGTGTGGGCCGGCATCGAACCGGCACCCGACAGCACGTGGGACCACCAGTCCGTCAACGGCTTCCTCAGCGGCCTGTGCAGCGCGGTCACCCTCGGCCTGCAGCACGGGGTCTCGCTCGAGCACTACGTCCGCCAGTACGTCGGCATGTCCTTCGCCCCGGCCGGGCCGGTGTCCGATCCGGACATCCCCCGCGCGCTCAGCGTGCCCGACTACGTGTTCCGCCGCATCGCACTGGACCACCTCGACTTCCCCACCCGCTCCCGCCTCGGCATCCGCAGCAGCGGCGAAGCCGGCGGCGAGACCTCCGCCTGAGCCCGGCCGGGACCCCACCGCCCTGGGCCGTCCCCGTGACGTCGGCGCCGCGTCCCGCTAACGTGCCCGGGAGATCGTCCCGGGAGGAAGGAGCACGGCGTGACGGCATCGGTGGGGGTCGTCGGGCTCGGCCCGATGGGAACGGCGCTGGCGCAACGGCTGGCGGAGTGCGGCATCGCCACCGCGGCCACCTCCCGCAGCGCGTCGACCCGCGAGGCCGCGGCCGAGCGCGGCGTGCACGTCGTGCCGGACGTTCCCGCACTGGTCGAGTCCGTCTCCGAACGTCCGGTCATCGTCACCTCGCTGCCGTCGGGGCCGGAGGTGCGCGCGGCCTGCCTCGACGCGAACGGCCTGCAGGACTCCGGCCTGCACGAGTTCGTGCTGGTCGACACGAGCACCTGCGCACCGCGGGACTCGGCGGACCTCGCCGCGGAGTTGCGCAGGCGCGGGTGCGCCGCGGTCGACGCCCCGGTCTCCGGCGGCCCCGCGGCGGCCCGGGACGGCAACCTGTCGGTCATGGCCGGAGGTGCGCAGGACGACCTCGACGCTGCCGATGCGGTGCTGCGGGCGATCGCGGGCCGGCTGGTCGTCTGCGGCGGCCCGGGCGCGGGGCAGGTGGCCAAGGCGTGCAACCAGATGGTCGTGGCCGCGAACCTCGCCACCGTGGCCGAAGCGCTGGTCACCGCCTCGGCGTTGGGCGCCGATCCCGCCTGCGTGCGGGAAGCGCTGCAGGGCGGCTACGCGGCCAGCCGCGTGCTCGACCTGCACGGCGAACGCATGCTGCAGCGCGACTTCTCGCTCGGTGGCGCGGCGCGCACGCACCTCAAGGACATCGGCATCATCCGGGAGCTGACCGAGGGGGTCGCCGACAACCGGGTCTTCGAGCAAGCCGCCGAGATGATGGCCGAACTCGTCGAGGACGGCGGTGCCGACCTCGACCACAGCGCCGTGGTGCGCATCGCGGAGAAGCGTTCCGGGCACCGGCTGCCGTGAGGGCCTGCGCCGGGGCCGCCTCACGGCGCGTGCCTCACTGCTCGGAGAAGTCGCAGTACATGATGTGCAGCCCCCGCGGCCGAGCCCGGGGTGCTGGAACGCGCCGAGCACGGTGCCGACGATCTGGAAGCCGAGGCGCCCGTGGAGCTCCACCGCACCGCGGTTCGTCTCGACCGCGGCGACGGCGGTGCGGGCCGGACGAGCTCGCGCCGTCACGAGTGGTGCACCGCTCACCGCACCGGACTCGCACCGGGCCCGGACAGCGCCCGGCCCAGCATGGCCGCGGCATCGCTGCGTCCGGGTAACCGGTGCAGCACCTCGGGCAGCGACGTGCCGTGGACCGACTCCACGGCCGAGGCGACGAGGTGGCACACGCGCAGCCGGTCGAGCGCGCTCAACCCGATCCGTCCGATGTGGACATCGGTCAGGTGCAGCAGCACCCGGTACGTGGCGAACCACGTGCTGCGCACCGCGCTCCGGAAGCCGCAGCCGCGCACTCCTCGCCGCAGCAGCAGGCCGGAGGCGCCGTGACCGCGCCGGGCGGCGCGTTGACCGCCGAAGCGCTGCGGAGGTCGCAGCAGGCCGCTGTGGACGCAGCCGTCGATGTGGGGGCGGTAGGCGCTGCAGTGCGCGAGCCACTGCCGCACCAGGGGGAAATCGCTCAGGTCGCCGTGGTCGAGCGCGGCGACGAGCCGGTGCAGGCGCGCGCGGTACCACTCCGCGTCGGCGGCGCCGATCTCGCGCCACGACGCCGACAGCGCAGCTCCGCCGGCGAAGGTGCGCACGGTTTCCGCTTCGGCCCGCAACGCGGTGAATCCCCACTCGACACCCAGCCCGCACGCGACGTGCGCGGTCGCGGCGAGCAGGTCGAAGGCGTGCGCGCAGCGGCCCTCGTGGGCGGGGTGCTGCTCGAGGGCGGTGAAGGCGAGGTCGTTGGTGTCCACGCAGGAGGCGACGGTCAGCTCGGCCAGTTCCCCGCCCAGCACCGCGGAACCGTCGTCGTGACCCGCCTCGCGGATGGTGTTGTCCGGCATCCACGGCCACAGCGGCGCGGTCTCACCCTCCCACCAGGCGAGCTCGGTGTGCCACGCGCGCGAGGACGCAGGGTCGAGCGCGCTGCGCGAGGGGAAGCGGTCCAGGTACCCGGCGAGGCATTCCGCGACGCGCCGGCGGACGCGACCGCGGTGCAGCTCCGGCCTCGCGCGCACGTTGACCCGCAGGTGCGGACCGCGGCGCCAGTGCCGCTGCCAGTACACCGCGGCGATGTCGCTGTCCGTGCGCAACTGCCGCAGCAGGGGACGGACCGCGCGCAGCGCCAGCTCGTCGAGCGAGGCGTGGTAATGCACGTGCGTGCTGCGCCACTCGGCACCGTTCATGCCGCCTCTCCCGTGCGCTCGCCGCGGCGCGCGCGCCGCGGCGGGGCACCTGCGCGTCCCCGCCGGCCGGGGGCTCTGTCACGCCGGTTCGTCGGTGCCGCGCGGCGGCGCCTCACCGACCTCGTCGTCGATCTCGAAGGCGTCGTGGGGAACTTCCTCCAAGCCCTCCGGCGGGTCCTCATCGGCCATGCGCTTTCCTTCCGCAGTGGATGCGCGTTTTCGCGATCACCGAAAATCTTGCTGTGCAGCGCTGCTTTGTGTAGCACGCCCGTGAAAACGCGGACAACGAGCACTACCCGATCAGTTGATCACGACCACCGTTCGCGGGAACGGCGCCCTCCCGCGCGGCGGGAGGCGTGCACCGGGCAGTAGTGCCGGGGCTCGTCGCGCTCGGACTCCGGCGGGAGGTTCCGCTCCGGCGTGTGCAGCACGGGAACCCCCGGCCGCACGCGTCCCGCCACCCGATCCATCCCGTCCCGCGCTCGGGGGTACTTGCGCCACCGCGGCGGCACGAGCCGGAACGCGCGATTCACCGCACGCCCGAAGCGGCGGTGCCGGCGCGCGTCGCGCTCGGTCCACGTGCAGCCGAGCAGTGCGCGCACGGGCTCGTCGTACAGCCCCGCGGTCAACCAGACGAACCAGCGCTGCAACCCCCGCCGCAGCGGCGCCCACAGCGGCGCGGGCAACCACCGCAGGAACGGCGGCGGGGGCAGCGCGCTCAGGTCGAGCACGCGCCGGGCCGCCGGCGTGTCGACGAGCACCTCCCGGCACATGCGGTCCCAGTAGCGCTGGAACTCCTCCCACGTGCCGGGGACGGGCCGCATGCTCACGCCGTACCGGCGGTACCACTCGCGGTGCTCGGAGAACAGGCGGCGCTTGTCCTCCTCGGTGAGCCCGCCGCAGAAGTGCTCGGCCGTGCGGAGCACGCCGCAGAAGAACGTCGCGTGCGCCCAGTAGAAGACGTCGGGTTCCAGCGCGTGGTAGGGCCTGCCGTGCACGTCGAGGCCGCGGATGTCGCGGTGGTACCGGCGCACCTCCCGCGCCGTGCGTTCCGCGCGCACTCCGTCGAACACGACACCGCCGATCGGGTACAGCGAGCGGAACAGACGCTCCCACCGCTCGCCGAAGAAGTCGGAGTACTGCTCGACGGCGGCGCCGAGCTTCGGGTGCATGTTCTGCATCGACCCCGCCCACAGGGCCTGCAGCAGGCCGCGCCAGTCCCCGAAGTAGCGCCAGGTGAGCGATCCCGGTCCGAGCGGTGCTTCCTCCCCCTCCGCGGAGCGGCCGTCGCACCCGGACGCTCCGGGGGTCCCCGCGCTGCGCGTCATCGCGCCTCCCCTCCTCCGAGGCGTCGCACCGCTCCGCGAGCAGGAGCCTGCTGCGAGCAGGTCCTGCCAGGGTAGCGCCGCCGCGGCGGTGGGCCGAGCGGCCGAACGGGCCTGCCACCCCTCCGGCCGTCGGAACGCGGCGCGGTCAGCCGTGCAACGCGCGGTCCGCCGGGCCGAACCGGTCGGCGGCCAGCCGAGCCTGGTGCCAGTGCGGGTACAGCAGTGCCGGCGCGCTGACCGCGTCGAGTCGGGCCATCTCCTCGTCCCCGAGCCGCACCTCGGCGGCTCCGAGGTTCTCCCGGAGCTGCTCGTCCTTGCGCGCACCGATCACCAGCGAAGTCACGGCCGGTTTGCGCAGCAGGTACGCGAGCGCGACCTGCGCGGGCGTGATGCCGCGGTCCGCCGCGATCTCCAGCACGACGTCGATCGTGTCGTAGAGCTTCTCCTCGTCGCGAACGGGCGGTTCGTCCCACCCCGCCAGGTGCCGCCCTTCGGAGGTCCGCGCGTCGCGGCGGTACTTGCCGGAGAGCAGGCCGCCGGCCAGCGGGCTCCAGACGAGGACGCCCAGGCCCTGGTCGACCGAGGCGGGCACGAGCTCGTACTCGGCGTCCCGGCTCTCCAGCGAGTAGTAGACCTGGTTGGCCACGAACCGCTGGTACCCGTGCCGATCGGCGACGCCGAGCGCCTTCACCAGCTGCCAGCCGGTGTAGTTGGACACGCCGAGGTAGCGGACCTTGCCCGAGCGCACGAGGGTGTCGAGCGCGTCGAGCGTTTCCTCCAGCGGCGTCTGCCCGTCCCACTCGTGCACGTGGTACAGGTCGATGTGGTCGGTGCCGAGCCGGCGCAGGCTCGCCTCCGCCTGGTCGAGCACGTGCTTGCGGGACAGGCCGGCGTCGTTGGGCCCCTCCCCCATCGCCATGCGCACCTTGGTCGACAGCAGCACCTGGTCGCGCTTGTCCTTGACCGCCTCGCCGACGATCTCCTCGGCGGCGCCGGCCGAGTACATGTTCGCCGTGTCGATGAGGTTGACCCCGGCCTCGAGGCACATGTCGACCTGCCGCCGGGCCCCCTCCAGGCCGGTCTCGCCGACGCGGCCGAAGTCCCCCTCCCCGCCGAAGGTCATCGTGCCCAGCGTCAGCGCCGACACGCGCAGACCGGACCGTCCGAGCTGCCGGTACTCCACACCGCGCTCCTTTCCGAAGAGTTCGGGCCGCCCCTCCACACCTACCGCACGAGCGGCGCTGCGACCAGGCGCCGCGAGCGGGCCCGACTGCGCGGGCTTTCGCTGCGGGCACCCCGGTCGCGAACCCGGCAGCAGCATCATCGAAAATGATTATCACAACAAATACGGGGCGCGGGCGCGCGGCAGCACCGGTCGGCCGAGTCCGCCGGGCCGGGAGGCTGCTCCCTACCATCGTCCCGTTCGCCGTCGCACTCGGAGGGAAGCAGCGTTGGCCACCGACCGCGTCCCCGTCGTCGTGCTCGCCGGGTTCCTGGGAGCGGGCAAGACGACCCTGCTCAACCACGTGCTCCACCACTCGGGCAGCACCCGGGTGGGCGTCGTCGTCAACGACTTCGGCGCGATCAACGTCGACGCGCTGGCCGTGTCCGGGCAGGTCGACGCCGCGGTCTCGATCGGCAACGGCTGCCTGTGCTGCGCCGTCGACACCAGCGAGCTCGACCGCATGCTGCGGCGCCTCAGCAGGCCGAGCGCGGGCATCGACGTCGTCGTCGTGGAGGCCAGCGGCATCGCCGACCCGCGGGAGATCGTCCGCATGCTGCTGTCCAGCGAGGACCGCCGCACCACCTACGGCGGCCTCGTCGAAGTCGTCGACGCCGTCGAATTCGACGCGACCCTGCAGCAGCACCCGGAAGTGGCCGCGCACGTCGACTTCGCCGACCTCGTCCTGCTCAACAAGGTCGACCGCGTCGACGCGGACGCGCTGAGCGCGCTGCACGGCACGATCGAGCGCCTCAGCCCGGGAACGCCCGTGGTCGGCACCGACCACGGGCGCATCGACCCCGGACTGCTCTTCGACACCCGCCACCGCGAACCGACCGGCCAGCTCTCGTTCGACCTGCTCGGCACCGGCCCGTGCGCCGAGCACGAGCACCCGCACACCGACTACCGCAGCATCGAGTTCAGCACGCCCGAACCGCTCGACCCGCGCAGGCTGATGCGCTTCCTCGACGAGCGGCCCGACGGGCTGTTCCGCATCAAAGGATCCGTCCACTTCGGAATTCCCGGGTACCGCCGGAAGTACGTGCTGCACACCGTCGGCCGCTACGTGCGCCTGCACCCCGAGCGGTGGCGCAGGTCCGAGCCGCGCGCGACGAACCTGGTCGCCATCGGAGCGGGCCTCGACGACGAGGACGTGACCGAGCGGCTGCGGCGGTGCGTGGCCCGCCCGGACGACCCGACCGACGAGGAGGGGATGTTCCCCGTCCTGCGCTACGTCGAAGCGGCCTGACCCGGGATCACCGCCACCCGCGCTCCGCGGTGCCGAGCACGGCCGCCGAGCACGCCCCGGTGAGCACCGCACCGCCGGCGAGCCCGGTCACCGCCCACCGGCCCCACCGGGGCAGCTCCGGTCCGCCCGCGGCGGTCGCGGCGACGTCGGCGGCATCGGCCGCCGCCGAGGCCGCCAGCCACACCGCGGCCGCGGACGTGCCGTCGCGGCGCAGCGCGTGCAGCGTCCCGATGCCGAGCGCGAGGTCGCGGCCGCCGAGAGCCCGGCCGAGCACCTGCACCGGCGCGGTGGCCGCGCTGCTCCTGCCGACCCAGACGGCCGCGGGCAGCTCCGGCCGCACCAGGGCGGTGCAGCCGAGCGCGACGCGACCCGCGCTCAGCGCTGCCGCCGCCCACCGGGCGGTCCGCTGCGCGTCCACTCGTCCGGCAACACCCATTCCGCACCTCACTGCACCGGCCGCCGGGCGGCCTCCGCCGTTCGCGTCCCGGCACGAGTGTCCCCGGTCGCACCGGTGACCTCCACCCTCCGCACCGGTGATCCGCGACCGGCCGGCTCCGTGCTCTGCACCGCGCGGCGGCCCGATCCCCGCGCAACGACCCGGACCGGCCCTTGCACACCGGGTTGTATACTGGTCTGGATCCTGAATGGGGCCCCGACCGAGGAGGACGATGTCGCCGTCGGGCAAGACGCGCGCGGCCTACCTGCGCCTGCGCGCGCTGATCGAGTCGATGCAGCTGCCGCCCGGGACGCAGCTGAGCGAGACGAACCTCGCGGAACGCCTCGAGACCTCCCGCACACCCGTGCGCGAGGCGATCCGGCAGCTCTCGCACGAGGGGTTGATCAGCTTCACCCCCGGTTCGGGCGCGCGGGTCGCACCGATCTCCCTGCACGGGGTCCGGGCGCTGTTCGAGTTCCGCATGGTCCTCGAACCCGCCGCCGTGCGGATGGTCACCGAGGACGGCCGGGAACGGCCCGAGCTGCTCACCGACTTCGCCGACATCGCGGCGGAGCTCGAGCGCATCGCCGTCCGGGCCGACACCGCCCCGCACGCGGAGCTGGCCCCGCACTTCTACCCCCTCGCGGAACGGTTCGACGAGGCCGTCACCACCGCCTGCCACAACGAACCGCTCGCCCGGACGATCGCCCACCAGCGCGGCCAGACCGCGCGGCTGCGCGAACTCGCCCACTCCGCGCCCGAGCGGCTGCCCGGGTCCGCGCACGAGCACCAGCGCATCTGCCGCGCGGTGCTGGACGGGAACGCCGAGGAGGCCGCGAGCGCGCTCACCGAGCACCTCTCCCGCACGCAACGGGCGATCGTCGAACAGCTCACCCGCGGGATCAGCGCGGGCACGTTCGACGTCGAGATCGGACCGACCTCGTGACCACCGCGAAACGGCGGGGCGTCTCCGCGCAGCTGGCGATGCTGCTGCTGGGCGTCATCTGCACCCAGACCGCCCTCAACCTGGCCCGTCCGCTGATCTCGTACCGCGCGATCTCCCTGGGCGGCGGCGAGGTCGCCGTCGGCCTGATCACCTCCGCCTACGCGCTGCTGTCACTCGTGGTCGCCCTGCCGCTCGGCCGCTACACCGACCGCACCGGTCGCACCGTGCCGGTGCTGCTGGCCGGCACCGTCCTGCTCGCCGCAGCACCGCTGTGGTTGGCGAGCTCGGAGTCGCTGGCCGGCGTGATGCTCGGCTCGGCCGCGCTCGGCTTCGGCCACATCGTGTTCATGATGGGCGGGCAGCGCTTCGTCACGACGGTGTCCGCCGACGACGCGCTGGACCGCAACTTCGGCCTGTACACCGCCGCCGTGTCGGTCGGGCAGATGCTCGGACCGCTCGCCTCCGGCCTGCTGCTCGGGCAGGCCTCCGGCGCGGCGCTGATCGGGGCGACGACCACGGCGTTCCTCGTCGCGGCGATCGCGGCCGCCACCGGGCTGCTGCCGGCGCTGCTGCTGCGCCGGGGCTCCTCCGCCGCAGCGCCGGCCCGCGAGCCCGGGGGGCAGCGGGGGGCGTTGAGCCTGCTGCGCCGTCCGGGCATGGCCACCGCGCTGTTCAGCAGCCTCGCGCTGCTCGGTGCGGTCGACCTGCTCACCGCCTACCTGCCGCTGATCGCCGAGAACCGCGGGATCGCCCCCGCCGTGGCGGGCGTGCTGCTGGCCGTGCGCTCAGCGGCGTCGATCCTCTCGCGGCTGGGGCTGGGGTATCTGGCCGCGCGGTGGCAGCGGCGACCGCTGATCATCACCAGCTGCCTCGGTGCGGGGGCGTGCCTCGTGCTGGTCGCCGTTCCGGGTGCGGGCGTGTTCGCGATGACCGCCGCTCTCGCCGTCGGGGGGTTCTTCCTCGGCATCGGACAGCCGCTGACCATGACCGCGGTGGTCCGCACCGCGGGCGAGACCGACCGGGGTGCGGGGCTCGCCCTGCGGCTGTGGTCGAACCGCGCCGGCCAGGTGACGCTGCCCGCCTGCGCCGGTGCGGTCGCCGGCCCGCTGGGTGCGCCCAGCTCCCTGCTGTTCGCAGCTGTGGTGCTGCTCGCCGCGGGCGGGTTCGCCCGCTTCGGCCCCCGCGAGTGACCGCGGCCGCCGGTGCGCCTTCCCGCGCGGCGAGCAGCTGGACCGGGCGGGATCTCCCTCCGCCGGGCGCGGGCGGATGGCAGACTGAGGCGATGGCTGCGGTGCGCGTGTTGCTCCTCGGCGGGACCGGGGAGGCGAAACAGCTGGCCCACCTGCTCGACGAGCACGACTCGTTCCACGTGGTCTCGTCGATGGCCGGCCGCGTCCGGGATCCGCAGCTGCCCGCCGGCGAGGTGCGCATCGGCGGTTTCCACGGGGCGGAGGGCCTGGCCGGGTGGTTGCGGGACAACGCGATCGACGCCGTGGTCGATGCGACCCACCCCTTCGCCGCGAAGATGTCGGCCTCGGCCGCGCAGGCCACCCGCGAGACCGGGGTGGCGGCGGTGGTGCTGCGGCGTCCGGGGTGGAGGCAGCGTCGCGGTGACGTGTGGCACCGGACGCCGACGCTGGACGGTGCCGCACAGCTGTTGCGCGGCCTCGGACGACGCGTCCTGCTCACCACGGGCAGGCGGAGCATCGGCGCGTTCGCCGGGCTGGACGCGCACCACTTCGTGCTGCGCTGCGTCGACCCGCCGGAACCGCCGGTGCCCGCGCACCTGGAGGTCGTGCTGGACCGCGGTCCGTACACGGTGGAGCAGGAGCATTCGCTGCTGCGGTCGCACCGCGTCGACGTGCTCGTGACCAAGGACAGCGGCGGGTCGATGACCTCCGCCAAGCTCACCGCGTGCCGCGAGCTCGGGGTGCCGGTGGTGCTCGTGCAGCGCCCACCGGTCCCCTCCGGGCTCGCGTCCGCGGAGACGCCGGAAGCGGCGCTGGAGTGGCTGCGCGCCCGGTTCGGGTGAGCGGGCGCCGGAACAGCCGCCCGGAACAGCCGCGAAGCCCGCCGACGGGCGCGCAGCGAGACCTCGCCGAGGTCCTGCCCCTCAACGGGTACGTCCCGCAGAAACAGCACCTGTCAGTGCTTCGGCGGGTCGCCAGTGTCGCTGCTCGGCGTCGAGCACCCCGGAGCGGGAGCCGCGCAGGAGGTTCCGCTGCGGAAATCCGCACGCGAAAGGGCCGGGCAAAGCCCCGCTCCTCAGTGGTGGACGACGTCGGTGTTCTCGGTCGCACCCCACCCGTGCCAGCGCTGCACGTCGATCCACGCGCTGATCCGGTGCCGGTCGCGCACGTGGTACGGGGCGCCGGTGTAGTGCTGCGCCAGCCGGTCGATGTCGACCAGCTCCGGGTCGTCGGTGATCTCGGCGACCGTCCCCTGCAGGCTGACGTGCGTGTACCAGTCGTCCGCGGCGAGGACGGTCAGCGTCACGCGCGGGTTCCGGCGCATGTACTCCAGCCGTTTGCGGCCTTCGTCCATGTTGACCAGGATCCGTCCGTTGTCCCAGACGTACCACGTCGCCACCGACACGGGCTGCCCGTCCGGACGCACCGTGCTGATCACCGACGGGTTGGGACGGGACAGCAGGTGGTCGACCTTCTCCGGGACCGGTGGCTTCGCCACGGAGCACCTCCTCGACGCACGGGCTCGGCTTGCCGCACCCATGCTAGGTGAGGCCGAGCTCCGGGGCCGCGCACCGCCCCGCCGGTGTGTCGGCGCCCCGCAGGCGGACGCGACCGGCGCTCAGCTCTCCGCGGCGATGTCGGAGGGATGCGTCGTCAGGGGGGTCACCTCCACGTCCATGTACGGGAACAGCGGCAGGTTGGACAGGATCTCGTGCAGCCGCGCGTTGCTGTCCACGTCGAAGATGCTCAGGTTGGAGTACCGCCCCGCGCACCGCCAGATGTTGCGCCACTCCCCTCCCCGCTGCACCTCCTGCGAGTAGGCCTTCTCCCGCGCGAGGATGTCCTGGCGCACCTCCGGATCCATGTCCGGCGGCAGGTTGACGTCCATTCTCACCGCGAACAGCACGATGTCCTCCTCTCCACTTCCGAGCTCGGCCGCGTGCCGCGGGAGCTCACGCCGGGTCGAGCACGAAGTCGTAGGTGACCGCGTTGCCCGATCCGTCCTCCCGCGGCCGCGGGTCCAGGATCAGGTCCGGTTTGACGGCCTGGGCGATGTCGTCGTCGACGTACTCGCCGCCCTTGAAGTACAGCTGCGAGGTGATCGTCCGGTGCCCGTCGGCGGTGACGCGCACGTGCAGGTGCGCGGGCCGCCACGCGTGCCACCCGGCGGCGTTGATCAGCGCGCCGCACGCCCCGTCGTGCGGGATCTGGTAGGGAGCCGGCTGCACCGTGCGGACGGTGAAGCGTCCCTGCTCGTCCGGGACGATCGTGCCGCGCAGGTTCCACGTGGGCAGGCCCGGCGCGTACTGGGAGTAGTAGCCGAGGTCGTCGGCGTGCCACATCTCCAGGCGCGCACCGGGGAGCGGAGCGCCGTCCACGCTGCGGATCTGCCCCTGGAAGACCAGCGGGACGCCTGCTTCGCCCTCCCGCATGGGCAGGGTCGCCTCGCTGGGCAGTTCGGGCGCGCCCTCGACGTAGTAGGGGCCTTCGATCGAACCGGCGGTGCCGCTGCGGTCCTCGTTGGCCACTTCCTCGACGACGTGCTCGATCCACACGTCGAGGAACAGCGGCCACTCGCCCTCCTCGCCGACGCGGATCAGCCACGCCTTGAGGACGTCGTACTCCTCGTAGGTGACCTTGTGGCGGCGGATCACGTCGTGCAGGGCACTGAGCGCGTCGGAGACGATGGCGTTGACGCGTTCGGGGCTGCTGTCGGCGAGGGTCTGCTTCTGCTGGAAGCGCTCGGTCGCCGCCGCACCGGAGGCGGCCGCGGTGGCGTCCTGCTCGTTGAGCTGCTGCGTCATGGTCGTTCCCTCACTTCACTGTGTTGGTGGTCCCCTGCTGGTTCGGTGGTGCCCGGCTGCCGGGGCTGCGCCGGCGACGTCAGTCCTGCCGGTAGCGCGCCAGCTTCTCCGGGTCGATGTCGATGCCGATGCCGGGTCCGCGCCGGACCCGGACGGTTCCGTCGGTGATGCTGACCGGTTCGGTCAGCAGGTCGTCGCTCATGTCGAGGAAGTTCGACAGCTCCCCCGCGCGGCTGGCCGTCGATTCGTGGGCAGCGCCGAACGCGGCGGTGCACATCGTGCCGATCTGACCGTCGACCTGGTTGCCCATGACGACCTCCACGCCGAGCCCGTCGCACTCGTGCAGGACGCGCTGCGAGTCGCTGAAGCCGGTGCGCGCCGTCTTGATGCTGATCGCGTTGGCGCTGCCGGAGAGCAGTTCGCGGGTGACCTCCCCGGTGTGCGTGGCGCTCTCGTCGGCGACGAACGGGAGCGGGCAGCGCTGGACCAGCCACCGCCGGGCCAGCACGTCGTCGGCCGGGCACAGCTCCTCGGCGAGCGTGAGGTCCAGGTCCTGCATGGCCTGCAGGGCGCGTGCGGACTCGGACGCGGTCCAGCCGCGGTTGCCGTCGACGTAGAGCTCCACGCCGTCGCCGAGCCGTTCCCGCAGCACGCGGCACGCCTCGACGTCCACCGTGTACGGGCGACGGCCGACCTTGACCTTGAAGGTGGTGATTCCGTAGGTGTCGCGGACCCGTTCGGCTTCGGCGACCATCTTCTCCGCGTCGTCGAAACCGACCATGTGCGACACCCGAACGCTGTCGGCGTAGCCGCCGAGCAGGTCGGTCACCGGCACGCCGGCGACTTTGCCGATGACGTCCCACATCGCCATGTCGATGGCGGCCTTGGCGGTCGGATTCCCCACCGTGCGGTGCATTCTCGAGCGCGCCACCTCCCGCTCCCAGGGGGACAGGCCGAGCAGTTCGGGCGCGAAGAGGCGCCGCACGGCGGCGATGACCGATTCCTGGGTCTCACCGTAGGTGAACGGCCGCGGCGGTGCTTCGGCGACACCGGTGATCCCCTCGTCGGTGTGCACCCGCACCAGCACGTGCTCGGCCCGGTGCACGGCTCCGCTGGCGAAGCGCAGCGGTTTCACGTAGGGGATGGCGAACGGGATCGCCTCGATCTCGGTGATTTTCACTCGGTCTCCTCGCTGTCCGACAGGAACGCACCGCGCGCGTGCAGGATCTCCACCAGCTTCCGCACCGTCGGGTGCTGCGCTTCGCGGCGCCACGCCAGTGCCACCTCCAGCTGCTCCGCCCCGCGCAGCGGCCGGAACACCACCCCCTCCAGCGGCATCGCGCGCACCGAATCGGGGGCCAGCGCCACCCCCAGGCCGGCGGCGACCAGCGCCAGCAACGTGGACGTCTCGGTCACGTCGTGCTCCCGCCGCGGCGTGAACCCGGCGGCCAGGCAGGCGCGCACGACCGCGTCGTTGACCACCGACCGGGATTCGGCCGAGTACAGCACGAACGCCTCCTCGCGCAGCTCGGCCACGTCGATCTCCGCGGTGCCGGCCAGGGCGTGCCCGGTCGGCAGCACCGCCATGAGCGGTTCGCGGGCGAGCACGCGGTAGGCGACGTCGTCGCGCCGCACCGGCGGGCGCAGCAGACCGGCGTCCAGGCGCTGCTCGGCGATCGCGTCCTCCTGGGCGGGGGTGAGCATCTCGGAGTGGACGTCGAGCTCCACCCCCGGCAGTTCGCGGTCGACGACCCGGGCCAGCTCGGGCAGCTGCCGGTACGACGCCAGTCCCGTGACCCCCAGGCGCAACCGCCCGCTCAGCCCTGCGGCGATGCGCCGAGCGCGGTCGACGCCGCTCTCCACGGCCTCGAGGACGCGCAGCGCATCGGTGTAGAAGGCCTCGCCGGCGGGGGTCAGTTCCACGCGCCGGGTGGTGCGGGTGAACAGGCCGACCTCCATGTCGTTCTCGAGCTGGCGGATCGCCTGGGACAGCGGCGGCTGGGCCATGTGCAGGCGCTCCGCCGCCCTGCCGAAGTGCCGCGTCTCGGCAACGGCGACGAAGTAGCGCAGGTGCCTCAGTTCCACCGATTCCTCCACGCGGACGAGCGAAACTCCCGGGCGGGCGGCCTGCCCGCTGTCCGGCCCCGGCGCCCGCACCACCCCTCCGACGTCCGGAGCGCGAATCCCTGCGCTGCGAATACCGGGGACCGCACGAGCACGGACCGCGGTTGGCAGCCGAGTTTAGGTTCAGCAATTGAACGCGAACAAATACTGAAACCGAAACCGTCGAAACGCAACACCTCTCAATCAGGACCTAGGTCAGTGCTAGGCAAATGCCTGGGGTGTTCCGCGTAACTCCGGTGCCACCGTGTTGCAACTTCCGGCGCTGACATGTGGCGCCCGCAACTCGCTCCCACCATCGACAGGAGGAACAGTGACAACGACGTTGGACCACCTCCGCGACACGCTGGACCGCGCGCTCGTCGACGACCCCGCCAACGGTCGTCGCCAGGTCAAGCGGGGGATCTTCGCCGACCCGGACCTGTTCGAGCTCGAGATGAAGTACATCTTCGAGGGCAACTGGATCTACCTGGCGCACGAGAGCCAGATCCCCGAGGTCGGGGACTACTACACGACCCACATCGGTCGTCAGCCCGTGGTGATCACGCGTGACAAGAACGGTGAGCTGCACTGCCTGATCAACGCCTGCAGCCACCGCGGTGCGATGTTGTGCCGCCGCAAGACCGACAACCGCCGCACCCTGACCTGCCCGTTCCACGGGTGGACCTTCAGCAACGACGGCCGGCTGCTCAAGGTCAAGGATCCCCGCGAGGCGGGGTACCCCGAGCAGTTCAACACCGACGGCTCGCACGACCTGACCAAGGTCGCCCGCTTCGGGAACTACCGCGGTTTCCTGTTCGGCAGCCTCAACGCGGACGTGCTGCCGCTGGAGCAGCACCTCGGCGAGGCCACCAAGATCATCGACATGGTCGTCGACCAGTCCCCCGAGGGGTTGGAGGTGCTGCGCGGGGCCTCGACCTACACCTACGACGGCAACTGGAAGCTGCAGGCCGAGAACGGCGCGGACGGCTACCACGTCTCCGCCACCCACTGGAACTACGCGGCCACCACGGCCCGCCGCCAGGAGGGCGAGTCGAAGAACGACACCGCGAACATGGACGCCGGCACCTGGTCGAAGCAGAAGGGCGGGTTCTACTCGTTCGAGAACGGCCACCTGCTGCTGTGGACGGAGTGGTCCGACCCGTCGAACCGTCCGCTCAACGAGCGCCGCGCGGAGCTCACCGAGGAGTTCGGCGAGCAGTGGGCGAACTGGATGATCGGGTACGCGAGGAACCTGTGCCTGTACCCGAACGTGTACCTGATGGACCAGTTCAGCTCGCAGATCCGGCACATCCGACCGGTCTCGGTGGACCGGACCGAGGTGACGATCTTCTGCATCGCCCCGAAGGGCGAGAGCGCCGAGGCGCGGGCCAACCGGATCCGCCAGTACGAGGACTTCTTCAACGCCACCGGCATGGCCACTCCGGACGACCTCGAGGAGTTCCGGTCCTGCCAGCGGACCTACGCGGCCACCGAGACGCTCTGGAACGACCTCAACCGCGGTGCCGCGCACGAGATCGACGGCCCGGACGAGGATGCGCAGGAGCTCGGCCTGCAACCGCTCGCCAGCGGCGTGCGAACCGAGGACGAGGGGCTCTACCCCATCCAGCACGGCTACTGGCTGCAGCGCATGCGCGAAGCCGTGGAACAGGAGGAGAAGCAGGCCACCGACGCGTGACGCCGGACCCCCACTGAACTTCCCGCCGCACGCCCGCATCCGGGGCGTTCCGGCGCGGTTTCCGACTCGGACGAAAGGCACGACCCATGACCGCGATGACCGACACGGTTGCCGTCGAGGACGTCCGCCAATTCCTGTACCGGGAGGCGCGCTACCTCGACGACTGGGAGTTCGAGAAGTGGCTCGAGTGCTACCACGAGGACGTCGTGTTCTGGATGCCCTCGTGGGACGTCGACCACAAGCTCACCGAGGACCCGCACAACGAGATCTCGCTGATCTACTACCCGAACAAGGGCGGTCTCGAGGACCGCGTGTTCCGCATCCGCACCGACCGCTCGGGGGCCACGAGCCTCCCGGAACCGCGCACGGGCCACAACATCACCAACGTGGAGGTCCTCGAGCAGCGCGGCAGCCTGGTGGACCTCCGGTTCAACTGGTTCACGCTGTACTTCCGCTACGACGTGGTGGACACCTACTTCGGCATGTCGTTCTACACGGTCGACTTCGCCGACCCCGAACAACCGTTGATCACGTACAAGAAGGTCGTCCTGAAGAACGACTACATCCACCACGTGATCGACATCTACCACATCTGATCCGAGGTGAAGTGGCGATGACCCACAAAGTTGCGCTGAATTTCGAGGACGGCGTCACGCGCTTCATCAGCTGCGGTGCGCAGGAGACCGTGGCCGAAGCGGCGTTCCAGAACCGCATCAACATCCCGCTGGACTGCCGGGACGGCGCGTGCGGGACCTGCAAGTCGTTCTGCGAGTCCGGCGACTACGACGGGGGCGACTACATCGAGGACGCCCTCACCGACGAGGAGGCCGAGCGGGGCTACGCGCTGCCGTGCCAGATGATGCCGCGCAGCGATCTCGTCCTGCAGATCCCGAGCACCTCCGCCGCCGCGAAGACGGCGGCGGACAAGCACGGGGCCGCGCTCAGCGACATCCGGCGGCACTCGGACTCGACCATCGGCTTCACGCTGGAGCTCGACGACCGGGACCGGTTGAGCTTCCTCCCCGGCCAGTACGCCAACCTCGACGTGCCCGGCACCGAGGCGCGCCGGTCGTACTCCTTCTCCAGCGGGCCGGACGACAAGACCGTCGAGTTCCTGGTGCGCATCACCGAGGGCGGGTTGATGTCGACCTACCTGCGCGACCAGGCCGACATCGGCGACCGCCTGGACCTCACCGGCCCGATGGGGACGTTCTTCCTGCGGGAGACGGTGCGCCCCGTGCTCATGCTGGCCGGCGGCACCGGACTCGCACCCCTGCTGTCGATGCTGGCGACGTTCACCGAGGACCCGCCGCAGCACCCGATCCACCTGATCTACGGCGTGACCTACGACGAGGACCTCGTCGGGCTGGACGCGCTGCGGGAGCACGCCGAGGCGCTGCCCGGGTTCACGTTCGACTACTGCGTCGCCGACGGGAGCAGCACCGCTCCCAACAAGGGCTACGTGACGGGCCTGTTCACCGAGGAGAACCTCAACGGCGGTGACGTCGACGTGTACCTGTGCGGCCCGCCGCCGATGGTCGAGGCCGTGCGGTCGCACATGTCCGAGCAGGGCATCGAACCGGCGAACTTCTACACCGAGAAGTTCAACGTGGCCGCCGAGCAGGAGGGAGAACGGTCATGAGCACCCCGACCAACGCGCGCCGCTTCTCCGGCCAGGTCGCCGTGGTGACGGGAGCGGCCCAGGGCATCGGGCGTGCCGTCGCCGAGCGGTTGTTCGCCGAGTCCGCCGAGGTCGTCCTCGTGGACCGCAGCGAGCTGGTCCACGAGGTGGCCGAGGGGCTCATCTCCGACGGCCGCAAGGCGCACGCGCTCACCGCGGACCTCGAGCAGTACTCGGGAGCCGCGCACGCGATGGACCGCTCCCGGGAGCTGCACGGCGGGATCGACATCGTCGTCAACACCGTCGGCGGCACGATCTGGGCCAAGCCGTACGAGCACTACGAACCGGAGCAGGTCGAAGCGGAGATCCGCCGGTCGCTGTTCCCGACGCTGTGGTCGTGCCGCGCCGCGCTGCCGCACCTCGTCGAGCAGCAGCGGGGCACGATCGTGAACGTCTCCTCGGTGGCCACCCGCGGGATCAACCGGGTGCCGTACTCGGCCGCCAAGGGCGGTGTCAACGCCATCACCCGGTCACTGGCGATGGAGGCGGCGCAGCACGGCATCCGCGTGGTCGCCACCGCCCCCGGCGGCACCTCGGCACCACCGCGCCGGGTCCCGCGCGGTCCCGGCCCCGCCGACGAGCAGGAGGAGGCCTGGAACGCCGAGGTGGTCCAGCAGACCGTGGACTCCTCGCTGATGCACCGGTACGGCAGCACCGAGGAGCAGGCCGCTGCCATCGCGTTCCTCGCCTCCGCGGAGGCCTCCTACGTCACCGGCAGCGTCCTGCCGGTCGGGGGCGGCGACCTCGGCTGAGCGGCCGCGCGGATTGGTGGCCGCGTGCTTGGCCGTACCGGTCCGCCAGGCGAGCGGCGAAGCCGCTTTCTGCCACCGGCTCCGCTGTGCCAGCCAATCCGCGGAGTCTCATCCTGGCGCTTCCTGAACTACCGGTCCCGGGGAGGACGTCGTTTACAGTGGCCGCATGTCGTCCGCGTGGCACCGGCGCCCCGTGGTGGGTCGCGAGTCCGAACTCGCCGAGCTCACCGCCCTTCTCGAGCAGGCCCGCACCGGAAACCCCCGGGCGGTCGTCGTGGCGGGTCCGGCGGGGGTCGGGAAGACGGCGTTGCTCGACGAGTTCCTGCACCGGCACCCGGAGCTGCACGTGCTCCGCGCCTGCGGGCTCTCCTGGGAGCGCTCCGTCCGGTTCGGCGTCGCCGAGCAGCTGCTGTGCTCGGCCGCACCCGAGGGCGCGTGCACCGGCTTCCCGCCGCCGAGCGCGCAGCCGGCCACCGCGGCGGACGCGGAGCGCGCGGACGCGGTGGACACCGGTGACGACGTCGTCGAGACGGGACGCCGGTTGCTGAGCAGGTCGGTCCCGCCGTGCGGGCACGCGGTGCTGCTGATCATCGACGACGCGCATTGGGCCGACACCGCCTCGCTGCAGGCGGTGTCCTCCGCCCTGCGGCGGGCCGGATCCGCGCGGCTGCTGGTCGTGGCCGCCAGCAGCGACGACCGCGAGGAGGAGAGCGCCGAACGGGCCCAGCGGCTGCTGACCGGGCACCGCGTCCCGGTGCTGCGGCCGGGGCCCCTGCTGCCGGAGCACGTCCGCGACATGGCCGCGTGGATCGGCGTCGACGTGCCGCTGCCGGCGGCGCACCGGCTCGCCGAGCACACGGCCGGTACCCCGCGGCACATCGACCAGCTGCTGCGGGAGTGCCCCGAGCAGCAGTGGGCGGGGCGCCGGCCGTACCTGCTGCCGGCGCCCCGGGCGGTGACCACCGAGGTGGTGAACCGGCTGCGCACCTGCAGCGCCACCGCCCGCGCGGTGGTGGAAGCGGCAGCGGTGCTGGGCGAGACCGTCTCGCTGGCCGATGCGGTCGCGCTGGCCGAAACCGTCGACGCCGCACCCGTCAGCGGCCCGGTGGCCGCGCTCGACGAGCTGTGCTCCGGCGGACTGTGCACCACGGCCGAGGGCGAGCTGCGCACCCTGCGGTTCGCCGCACCGCTGGTGCGCTCGGCCGTCCGCGGCACGATCCCGCCGGCGCGGCGGCAACGGCTGCACCACTCCGCCGCGGCCGTGGTCGCCGACGAGGGGGCGCGGCTGTCGCACCGCGTGGCGGCCAGCCCGTTCCCCGACGCCGACCTGGCCGCGGAGCTCGACCGCTACGCCGGGGACCAGGCCGCCCAGGGCGCGTGGCCGGCGGCGGCGAACGCGCTCGTGCAGGCCAGCGAGCTCAGCCCGCGCCGCGCCGACCACGAGCACCGGTTGCTGCGCGCGGCCGACGCGCTCATCGGCGCGGGCCACCTGTTCGAAGCCGGTGCCTACACCCCGGCGATCCAGAGCTTCCCGCCGACCGCCTTCCGCGACGCGGTGCTCGGCTACCACGCGCTGGCACTGGGCCGCAGTTCCGACGCCGAGCAGCTGCTCGCCGACGCGTGGGAGCGCTGCGAGCCGGAGCACGACCCGGAGCTGGCCGCGCTCATCTGCCAGCGGTTCGTGCTGCACTCGCTGAGCCGGTGGCGCGGTGCGGACCTGGTGCGCTGGGCCCAGCGCGCCCGGACCCTGGCCGGCAGCGGCACCCCTGCGGTGGTGGAGTCCGAAGCGATCATCGGGCTGGGCATGGCTGTCTCGGGCCAGGTCGAGCAGGCCCGCGAGATCTACGCCGGCTCGAGCACGGCGGCCGGGGCCCAGGCGCAGCGGTTCCAGATGGCGCGGGGGTGGTTGTCCCTGGCGCTGGACGACCCCCTCTCGGCCCGCAAGGACCTGCAGGACGCCGTGCCCACGCAGTACCGCATGGGATCGGTGCGCATCTCGCTGTGGGCGCAGGCGTGGCTGGCGCGCACCGAGTTCTCCCTGGGCCTGTGGGACGAGGCGCTGCGCACCGTGGAGCGGGCCCGCGCGCAGCTGGACGACTCCGGGATCGAGCTGCTCGCCCCGCTGGTGCACTGGACGGGGGTGCAGATCCGCGCTCTGCGCGGTGACTGGGAACTCGCCGATGAGCACCTGAGCCGTCTGACCGGTGCGTTCGACTACGAGATCATGCTGCTGCCCGCGCGCATGGCCAAGGCGCACTACGCGGAGGCCCTGTCGGACTACGCCGGCGTGCTGCGCGCGCTGGAGCCGATCGCGCACACGCCGAACCGCGAGCTCGTCGACGAACCGGGTTTTTGGCCGTGGCAGGACATCTACGCCAACGCGCTGGTGCAGACGAACCGCCTGGACGAGGCCGACGCGTTCCTCGAGCCGCACGAGAGGCGTGCCGCCGAGTGCGGACACCGCTCAGCCATGGCCCGCATGGGGTACGTGCGCGGCCGGTTGCGCGGAGCGCGCGGCGACATCGAGCAGGCGCGCCGGCACTTCGACACGGCGCTGGAGAACGTGGCGCAGACGCCGATGCTGTACGAGCGGGCGCGGGTCAACTTCGCCTACGGGCAGACGCTGCGCCGGGCGGGCAAGCGCCGCGATGCCGACGTGGTGCTGCACCGGGCGCGGGAGCTCTACGCGGCGATGCGCGCCCGCACCTACGTGCAGCGCTGCGACCGGGAGCTCAAGGCCGGCGGACTGCACGGGCACAGGTCGGAGGCCGAGGCCGCCGAGCTGACCGCGCAGGAAAACGCGGTGGCCAAGCTCGTCGCCGAGGGCAGGAGCAACAAGCAGGTCGCCGTGGAGCTGTACGTGTCGGTCAAGACGGTGCAGTTCCACCTCACCCGCATCTACGGCAAGCTCGGCGTCGCCTCGCGCGGGGAGCTGGCGGCGCGCTTCCACGAGGAGGCGGGACGTGCGGAATGACGGCGGTGCGGCGAGGTTGCGGTGCCGCCGGCGGTGCGGCGGGCGCGGCTCCGCGGGAGCACCGCCGCTGCGTCCCGGGTGCCTGGAGGGCAGTCCTGCGGAGCGCCCTCCAGGCACCGCCGGGCGCGGAGCCGGTGTCAGCCCGTCACTGCGAGGGCATCGATCTCCACCAGCAGTCCCGGGGGAAGGCCGACGTACACCGTGGTCCGCGCCGGGAACGGCTCCCCCACGACGCGCGCGTAGGTCTCGTTCATCTCCGCGAAGTGGGCGACGTCGGTGAGGTACACCCGCAGCATCAGCACGTCCTGCACACCGGCGCCGCTGGCCTCGAGGATCGCGAAGACGTTGCGCAGGGCCTGCTCGGTCTGCGCGCGCACGTCGCCCTCGACGGGCTTGCCGGTCGCCGGATCCACACCGGTCTGGCCGGACACCTGCACGAGGTTGCCCTTGCGCACCCCCTGCGACAGCGGGATCCCCGCCGCGGGCCGCGGTGCGTCGTCGGTGGTGATGACGGTCCTGTCCACGTTGCGTTCCTTTCCTCTCCGGGGACTGTCACGTTCCGCTCCACCCGAGCTCGGTGGAGATGCGCCGTGCGGTGGCCCGCAGGTCGTCGACGAGCGCCAGCAGACCGGTGCGGTCCAGCAGCACCTTCGGCACGGAGACCGAGACCGCTGCCACCACTGCACCGCGGTCGTTGCGCAGCGGAGCGGCGATGCAGTGGATGAAGTCCTCGTGCTCCGCGTCGTCGACCGCGTAGCCCTGCTGCTGCACCCGGTCGAGTTCGGCGAGGAACTGCTCGGGCGCGGTGATCGTGCTCGCCGTCAGGGCCGGGTACTCGAGGCGGTGCGCGAGCTCGGCGCGGGCGCTCCGGTCCCGCCCCGCGACGAGGACCTTGCCCACGGCGGTGCAGTGCAGGGGTGCGCGGCGGCCGATCCGGGAGTACATCCGCACCGGCTGGCTGCTGTCGACCTTGTCGATGTAGACGACTTCGTCGGCCTCGCAGATCGCCAGGTGGATCGCGTGCCCGGTCCGCCCGCCCAGCGCCTCCAGCTCCGCCCGGGCCGCGGCCCGCACGTCGAGGTCTTCGAGGGCTTGGTTGGCGAGGCCGAACAGGGCGCTCCCGAGGCGGTAGCGGTGCTGGTCGACCCGGTGGACGAAGCGGTGGTTCTCCAGCGTGCGCAGCAGGCGCATGGCCGTGGACTTGTGCACGCCGAGCCTGTCCGCGAGCTCGTCGAGGGTCAGCGGGTCCGCGGCGAGCTCGCTCAGCACGACGAGTCCGCGCTCCAGGCTCTGACTCACCCCTGACCTCCGCGTTCTCGTTCCTTTGACGCCCTGTTGGCCATATGCTAAACATTCGTTCACCAGATTGCGCAACAAGCATTGCACAATATGCAATACCAGCGCTGCGCGCAGGGCGGACGGCCGGTGCGCACGCTGCGATACGACAGATTCCGACGCATAACGGGGTTCTCGTGCCGCGAACCGCGATCAATGAGACAGCCGTTCAGTCCCTCCAGGACGAACGCATCGACTGGCGCCACAAGGGGATGCCGCACACCGCCTTCGGCAGCACGGTCCGCGAGTTCCTCGCCGACCGGCCCGGTCTGTTCGACGCCGGGTTCACCGGGCCGCTGCTCGTGCTCGACGACCAGGCGCTCGAGCACAACCTGCGCTCGATGGCCGAGTGGTGCTCCCAGCGCGGTGTGCAGCTCGCACCGCACGGGAAGACGACGATGGCGCCCCAGCTCTTCGTGCGCCAACTCGCGCACGGTGCCTGGGGGATCACCGCCGCCACCCTCAGCCAACTGCGCGTGTACCGCGCCTTCGGCGTCGCACGCGTCCTGTTCGCCAACCAGCTCGTCGACCCCGGTGGCCTCGCGTGGCTGGCCCGGGAACTGGACGCCGATCCGGACTTCGCGTTCAGCTGCTGGGTCGACTCCACGCAGGGCGTCGAGCTCATGGACGCGGCGCTGCGACGAGCGGCGCCGCACCGGCAGGTGGACGTGCTGCTGGAGCTCGGCGGCGCGGGAGGGCGCACGGGCGTGCGCGACCTCGCCGAAGCCGACCGGGTCGCCGCAGCTGTTGCGGCCAGCCCCGCGCTGCGCCTGGCGGGCGTGGGCGGCTACGAGGGGGCGCTGGCCCACGACCTCAGCGCGCACGACGTCTCCGCAGTGGACGAATACCTGGCACGGCTGCGCGAGGCGGTCACCAGGCTCGCCGCGGCGGGGCACTTCGACGGGCTCGACGAGGTGCTCGTGACCTGCGGCGGCAGCGCGTACTTCGACCAGGTCGCGGAAGCCCTGACCGCACCGTGGCCCGATGATCTCCCCGTGACCCCCGTGCTCCGCAGCGGTGCCTACCTCACCCACGACGACGGCCTCTACCGCACCATGTCGCCGTTCGGCAGGCAGCACCGCCTGGCCGCCACCGAGGCGGCGTTCCGGCCGGCGATGCGGATCTGGGCCCAGGTCACCTCCCGCCCCGAGCCCGAGCTGGCCCTGCTCACCATGGGACGGCGCGACGCCTCCTTCGACCAGCACTTCCCCGAGCCGCAGGTCGTGCGCTCCGGCGACGGGAGCACCCGCGCCGTCGCCGAGACCGCGCAGGTCACCGAACTCGCCGACCAGCACGCGTTCCTGCGCGTCGACCGCGGCACCGAGCTGCACATCGGTGACTGGGTCGGGTTCGGCCTCTCGCACCCGTGCACGGTCTTCGACAAGTGGAACCTCATCCCGGTCGTGGACGACCGGAGCACCGTGGTCGACCTGGTCCGCACGTACTTCTGAGCACCCGGGCCGGACCGGAGCGCGCCGGTCCGGTCCGCAGGGACCCGCACAGGCGCGTCCGAACACGAAAGCGCAGGTGAGGCATGGACACCGTCATCAGCGGAGCCGAGGTCATCGACGGCGCGGGAACACCGCGGTACCGGGCCGATGTGCGCATCCGGGGACCGCGGATCGCGGAGATCGCCGAGGCCGGCAGCCTCTCCGGGAGCAGGACCATCGATGCCGGCGGGCTCGCGCTCGCCCCCGGGTTCATCGACATGCACGCGCACTCCGACCTGCAGGTCCTCGCGGAACCGGACCACACCGCCAAAGTCTCGCAGGGCGTCACGCTGGAGGTGATCGGGCAGGACGGCCTCTCCTACGCCCCGGTCGACGACAGCACGCTGGACGCCCTGCGCGGACAGATCGCCGGCTGGAACGACGACCCGGCCGGATTCGACTGGGACTGGCGCAGCGTCGGCGAGTACCTGGACCGGCTGGACCGGGGGATCGCGACCAACGCCGCGTACCTCGTTCCGCAGGGCACGCTGCGCATGCTCTGCGTCGGTCACGACGACCGTCCCGCGAGCGAGCGCGAAGTGCGGGCCATGCGCGCGCTGCTCGCGAGGTCCCTGGCGGAGGGGGCGTTCGGCATGTCCTCCGGACTGACGTACACCCCGGGCATGTACGCCTCCACCGCGGAACTCACCGCCCTGTGCGAAGTCGTCGGGCTGCACGGCGGGTTCTACAGCCCGCACCACCGCAGCTACGGCGCCGGGGCGCTGGAGGCCTACGCGGAGATGCTGCGCGTCACCGGCGACTCCGGCTGCCCGCTGCACCTGTCGCACGCGACGATGAACTTCACCGTGAACGAGGGCCGGGCGGGAGAGCTCCTGTCCCTGTTGGACGACGCCCTCGCCGGCGGGCAGGACATCACGTTGGACAGCTACCCGTACCTCCCCGGCTGCACCTCCCTGCACGCGCTGCTGCCCAGCTGGGCCACCGAGGGCGGTGTCGAAACCACCCTGCGCCGGCTGCGCGATCCCGAGCAGCGCGAACGGATCCGCGAGGTGGTGGAGGAAGTGGGCTCCGACGGGTGCCACGGGGTGCCGGTCGACTGGGAGTCCATCGAGATCAACGGCGTGCGCGACTCGGCGCGCAACGGCGGGTTCGTCGGTCGCAGCATCGCCGAGTCCGCGCGCCGCTCGGGCGTTCCGCCCTTCGAGGTGTTCTGCGACGTGCTCGTGCGCGACCACCTCGGAACGTCGTGCCTGATGCACGTCGGCCACGAGGACAACGTCCGGGCGATCATGCGGCACCGCGCCCACACCGCCGGCAGCGACGGACTGCTCGTGGGCGAGCGGCCGCATCCGCGCGCCTGGGGCACCTTCCCGCGCTACCTCGGTCACTACGCGCGGGAACTCGGCGTGTTCACGCTGGAGGAGTGCGTCGAGCACATGACCTCGCGGGCGGCCGACCGGCTCGGGCTCACCGACCGCGGACGCGTCCGCGCCGGCAACGCGGCCGATCTCGTCCTGTTCAGCCCCGAGGACGTCGCGGACACGGCAACGTTCGAACACCCGCGGCAGCAACCGGCCGGAATACCCCACGTCTTCGTCAACGGTGCCGCGGTCATCGACGCGGGCGAGCGCACCGACGCGCTTCCGGGCGGAGCACTGCGCAAACCCGCCTAAACCGCGGGCACGCGCGCCCTGCCGCGGGCACCGCACTCCGGGGTTCCGCCGCGCCGTTCTCCGCCGTGCCGTTCACGGGGCGGGGCGCACCCGCCCGCCGCCCACCGCCGCGACCCCCGCGGTCCGCACTGGTCCGACCCCCCGGTCCGAGGAGTACAGCGTGGATTCCTTAGTGCACTGGCTGCAGCACGAAACCGCCGGACTGCTCACGCTCTGCGCGAGCGGCATCGCCGTGCTGCTGCTCATGATCATCCGCTTCCGGATCGAACCGTTCATCGCGCTGATCATCACCAGCCTGCTCGTGGCCGTGGCGGCGGGACTGCCCCCGGAGCAGATCCTCGGCTCGGCGCAGTCCAGCGGGGACTCGCTGCTGGAGAGCGGTTTCGGCGACATCCTCGGGCACATCGCCGCGATCGTGGGACTCGGCACGATCCTCGGCTCCCTGCTGGAGCAGTCCGGAGGGGCGCAACGGCTCACCCGCTCGTTCCTGCGGGTGTTCGGGGACCGCAGGGCACCGCTGGCCATGGGTCTGTCCGGCTTCGTCTTCGGCATTCCCGTGTTCTTCGACATCGGCGTCTTCGTGCTCGCACCGCTGGTCTACGTCGCCGCGCGGCAGAGCGGCCGTTCGATCCTGCTGTACTGCCTGCCGCTGGTCGCAGGCCTGTCCATGACCCACGCGTTCCTCCCTCCCCACCCCGGACCGGTGGTGGCGGCCGGACTGCTGGGCGTGGATCTCGGCTGGCTCATCGTCATGGGACTGGCCTGCGGCCTCCCGGCGCTGGTCGTCAGCGGCGTCCTGTTCCCGGCGTGGATCGGCAACAGGATCCACGTCCCGGTCCCGGAGGAGATGCTCTCCGCGACCGACTCCGCGGAGGAGCCGGAGCGCGGGGCTCCCGGACTCGGCACGGTCGGTCTGATCATCGCCCTGCCGATGGTGCTGATCCTCGGCGGCACGGTCGGCAGCCTCGCGCTCACCTCGGGCACCACCGCGTACGACCTGGCGACGTTCTTCGGCAACCCGGTCGTCGCCCTGCTCATCTCCGTGCTGCTGGCCTTCTGGCTGCTGGGCGCGCGCCGCGGGATGTCCGGTGCCGAACTGTCGGCGCTGACCGGCAGGGCGCTGCGCCCGCTGGGCATGATCCTGCTCGTCGTGGGAGCCGGCGGGTTCTTCGGCACCGTGCTCGCCGAGACAGGTGTGGGCGAGGCCCTGGCCGGTTCCCTGAGCGCGGCCGGCCTGCCCCTGCTCGTCTCGGCCTACGTCATCAGCGCGGGACTGCGCATCGCCCAGGGATCGGCGACGGTGTGCATCGTGACCACCGGCGGCATCATCGCCCCGCTGGTCGCCGACCAGGGCTACGCGCAACCGCAGCTCGCGCTCATCGCGGTGGCGATCGCGGCGGGCTCGGTCGTCGCATCGCACGTCAACGACGGCGGTTTCTGGATCATCTCCCGGTACTTCGGGATCTCGGTCAAGGACACGCTGCGCACGTGGACCGTCCTGGAGACCGTGCTGTCGCTGGTCGCCTTCGGGACGGCCGCCGCGCTGAGCGCGTTGCTGGCCTGACCGCGCGGAGGTGCGCGAGCGCGGTTCAGCAGTCGTAGTCCACGGTGACCGCGTCGGTGTCCGGCAGCGACTGGCACGTCAGCACGAACCCGTCATCCACTTCGGACTGCTCGAGGGCGAAGTTGCGCCGCATGGTCACCGCGCCCTCGGTGACCTTGGCGCGGCAGGTGCCGCACACCCCGCCCTTGCAGGCGAACGGCAGGTCCGGCCGGGACTTCTGCGCCGCGTCGAGCACCGGCGTGTCCTTGGGCAGGGTGAGCGCGGAGGTGCGCCCGTCCAGGGTGATCTCCACCTCGGCGCAGTCCCCCTCGGGGACGGTTTCGCTGCGCCGCACCGGTTCCGGCGGAACCTCCTCGACGTGGAACAGCTCCTGGTGCACGCGCTCGTCGTCCACGCCGATCCCGGCGAGCACCTCGCGCGCTGCCGTGACCATGCCGTGGGGGCCGCACAGCCACCAGTGCTCGTCACCGGCAACGGCCACGAGGGAGTCCACGAGCCCGCGCAGCTTGGCCCCGTCGAGCCGCCCGGACACCAGGTCCGACTCGCGGGGTTCGCGGGAGAGCACGTGCACGAGTTCGAACCGGGCCGGGAACCGGTCCTTCAGGTCGGCGAGCTCGTCGGCGAACATGACCGTGTCGCTGCGCCTGTTGCCGTAGACGAGGGTGACGTGCGCGTTCGTCTCGCGCAGCAGGCTGGCGGCGATGGACAGCACCGGCGTGATCCCCGATCCCGCGGCGACGAGGACGTGCCGGTCGGAGGTGTCGTCGCCGGGGCTGAACGATCCGGTGGGCGGCTGCACCTCGATCACGTCGCCGGGCGCGACCTCGTTCACCAGCCAGCTGGAGAACAGCCCGTCCGGGACCAGCCGCACTCCGATGCGCAGCGCGCTGCCCCGCGCGGCGCAGATCGAGTACGACCGGCGGTGCTCACCGTCGGGCAGCCGGCGGCGCAGCGTCAGCGACTGGCCGGGCCGGAAGTCGAACACGTCGGCCGCCTCGCCGGGCACCTCGAAGGTCACCGCGACCGCGTCCTCGCACAGCCGGTCCACCGAGGCCACGCGCAGCGGGTGGAACTGCCGGCGCCGGTTCGGTGCGGCCGCGCTCGCGGGTGCGGTGGCGACCGCGGTGCGTTCGGTGGTGGTCACGTCACAGCTCCTTGAAGTGTTCGAACGGCTCGGCGCAGCTGCGGCACCGCCGCAGCGCCTTGCAGGCGGTCGACCCGAACCGGGAGAGCTCCTCGGTCTCGCGCGAGCCGCAGCGCGGGCAGGTCACCGCCCGCCGCGGGGGGCCGAGGGTCAGCGGCACCGGACCGCTGCCGTGCGCCGGAGCGCTGCCGGGCGGGGCGATGCCGTGCTCGGCGAGCTTGCGCCTGCCTTCCGCGCTGATCCAGTCGGTGGTCCACGGCGGGTCGAGCACGGTGCGCACCTCGACGTCGGCGAAACCCGCCCCGGTCAGGCGGCGGTGCACGTCCGCACGCATCTCCGCCAGCGCCGGGCATCCCGAGTAGGTCGGCGTCAGCGTCACCACGACGGTGCCGTCCGCGGCGAGCTCGACCGCGCGCAGCACGCCGAGATCGGCCAGCGTGAGCATGGGCAGCTCCGGGTCGGTCACCGCCTCGGCGACCGACCGCGCCCGCTGCTCGGCGGAACGGGTGGGGCTGCCGATCACCATGTCGCCTCCGGGTGCGCACGCGCCAGGCTCTGCATCTCGGCGAGCACGTAGCCGAGGTGTTCGGTGTGCACCCCGTCGCGGCCGGCGCGGCCGCCGACGCCGGCGAGGGAGCTCGCCTCGGGCTGCGCCAGCGTCGCGGTGCTGCGCACCTGCTCCCAGGCCGCGTCGAACTCCGCTCGGGCCTGCGACGGGTCGACGCCGACACCGGCGTCGGCGGCGGCGCGCTCCGCGGCGTGCGGGCGGAACAGCTCGTCCACGAGCGGCCACACCTCCTCGACGCCGGACTGCATGCGGGTGTGCGACTCCGCGGTGCCGTCGCCGAGCCGCACGATCCACTTGGCGGTGTACTCCCGGTGGTACTCGAGCTCCTTGACGCCCTTGGCGGCGATGGCGGCCAGCACCGGGTCGCGCGAGGAGCGCAGGCGGGAGAACACCGCCAGTCGCCAGGAGGCGAACACGAACGCCCGCGCCATCGTCTCGCCGAAGTCCCCGTCGGGCGGTTCGACGAGGCGGACGTTGCGGAACTCGTGCTCGTCGCGGAAGTACGCCAGCGCGTCCTCACCGCGCCCGGTCCCGTCCACCTGACCCGCCCTGCCGAGCAGCATGCGGGCCTGGCCGAGCAGGTCGAGCGCGATGTTGGCCAGCGCCACCTCGTCCTCGAGCTCCGGCGCGGCGGTGACCCACTCGGTGAGCCGCTGCGCGGCGATGAGCGCGTCGTCGCCGAGCATCAGGCAGTACTCGCCGAGCAGCGCACCGTCCACACCGCCCGGAACTGCTGTGTCCACTCCGGACAGCGGATCGTCGAACCCGGTTCCGAACGCCCACCGGGGTTCGGCTTCGGCGGAGGCGAGCGCCTCGTAGGCGTTGTCGAACGACATGGCCGGCCTCACATGTGCGGGACGTCGTCGGGAATGCTGTAGAACGTGGGGTGGCGGTAGACCTTGTCCCCGTTCGGCGCGAACATCGGGTCCTTCTCGTCCGGGCTCGAGGCGGTGATCGCCTCGGCGCGCACGACCCAGATGCTCACGCCCTCGTTGCGCCGGGTGTAGAGGTTGCGCGCGTTGTGCAGCGCCATCTCCTCGTCGGCGGCGTGCAGCGAACCGACGTGGACGTGGTTGAGTCCGCGCTTGCCGCGGACGAAGACCTCGAACAGCGGCCACGAGGCGCGGGTCTCGCTCATGACGTGCCCTCCTCGGCGTGCTTGGCGGCGTGGGCGAGCGCGGCTTCGCGCACCCACCTGCCGTTGTCGTGCGCGGCGCGGCGGCGCCGCATGCGCTGGGCGTTGCACGGCCCCCGGCCGGAGATCACGTTCTTGAGCTCGGACCAGTCCGGTTCGCCGAAGTCGTAGTGGTCGCGCTCGGCGTTGAAGGCCAGTTCCGGGTCGGGCAGCGTCACGCCGAGCGCTTCGGCCTGCGGCACGGTCATGTCGACGAACTTCTGGCGGAGTTCGTCGTTGGTGTGCCGCTTGATGCGCCAGGCCATGGACTGCTGCGTGTTCGGCGAGTCCCCGTCCGGCGGCCCGAACATCATCAGCGAGGGCCACCACCAGCGGTCCGTCGCGTCCTGCACCATCCGGCGCTGCTCGGCGGTGCCGCTCATCATCGTCAGCAGCATCTCGTAGCCCTGCCGCTGGTGGAAGGACTCCTCCTTGCAGATGCGCACCATCGCCCGCGCGTACGGGCCGAAGGAACTGCGGCACAGCGGCACCTGGTTGCAGATGGCCGCGCCGTCGACGAGCCAGCCGATGACGCCGATGTCGGCGAAGTTCAGCGTCGGGTAGTTGAAGATCGAGGAGTACTTCTGGCGACCCTCGATGAGCTTGTCGGTGAGCTCGGCCCGGTCGACGCCCAGGGTCTCGGCCGCCGAGTACAGGTAGAGCCCGTGCCCGGCCTCGTCCTGCACCTTCGCCAGCAGGATGGCCTTGCGCCGCAGGCTCGGCGCGCGGGTGAGCCAGTTGCCCTCCGGCTGCATGCCGATGATCTCCGAGTGCGCGTGCTGCGCGATCTGCCGGACCAGGGTCTTGCGGTAGCCCTCGGGCATCCAGTCCCGGGGCTCGATGCGCTGGTCGCGAGCGATCCGCTCGTCGAAGTGCTGCTGCAGTTCCCCCTCGCCGGGGGTCTGCGCTTGTTCGACGACTGCTCCGCCGGTCGTCACGGGGACCACCTCCGCCGTTGCCGTGCACCGCTGGCATTCACGATCGGAATTACCGACCGTTCGGTCAGTAAATATTTTCGCGCAGGACACCTGCGGAACGCAACCCCCTCGCCGGGCCGTTCCGCGGTGCCTGCCGGGCCCGCTCAGGCGGAGCCGGCCGTCGCCCCGGCGTCCCGCTTGGCCACGAGCGTGAGCACGTCGTACTTGGCCACCGAGTCGCCGTTGCCGTTGGTCACGTCGGCGTCCCACCGGACCTCGCCGTGGGCCGCGTTCGCGCGCGGCGTGATGCGCTTGGCCGTCAGCGTCACCGTGATCTCGTCACCCGGGTAGGTCGGCGTGAGGAACCGCAGGTTCTCCAGCCCGTAGTTGGCCAGCACCGGTCCCGGCTCCGGCGCGACGAACAGCCCCGCGGCGAACGACACGACCAGGTAGCCGTGCGCCACACGGCCGCCGAAGAACTCGTTGGCCGCCGCGGCCTCCTCATCGGTGTGCGCGTAGAAGGTGTCGCCGGTGAACTCCGCGAAGTGCTCGACGTCCTGCAGCGTGACCTGCCGCGGACCGCCAACGACCGCGTCGCCCACCCGCAGGTCCTCCAGGTGCTTGCGGAACGGGTGCTCGTCGGTGATCGAGCGCCGGCTGCCCGGGACCCACTCGCCGCCGATCGCGGTGAGCGTGTCCGGATCGCCCTGCACCGCGGTGCGCTGCATGTGGTGCAGCACCCCGTGCAGGCCGCCCAGCTCCTGCCCGCCGCCCGCGCGGCCCGGCCCGCCGTGGACCAGCTGCGGCACGGGGGACCCGTGCCCGGTCGACTCGGCGGCGTTGTGGCGGTTGAGCACGAGCATCCTCCCGTGGCTCGCGGCCGCGCCGAGCACGACCTCCCGCGCGAAGTCGCGGTCGGCGGTGACCACCGACCCGACCAGGCTGCCCCGCCCGCGGCGGGCCAGCTCCACCGCTTGCGCCGCGCCCTCGTACGGCAGGAGCGTGCTGACCGGGCCGAAGGCCTCCACCTCGTGCGGCTGCGAGCGCTGCGGATCGTCGCAGCGCAGCAGCATGGGCGGGACGAAGGCTCCGTGCTCGGCATCGGCCCCCACCGGTTCCACCCGGTCCGGGTCGCCGTGGACCAGCTGCCCGGCCTCCAGCAGCGCCTTCACCGAGCGCCGCACCTCCTCGCGCTGCTCGAGGCTGGCCAGCGCCCCCATGCTCACGCCCTCGGCACGCGGATCACCGACCACGACGCGCTCCAACCGCTGCCGCGCGGCCGCGACCACGTCGTCGAGGAGACCCGCGGGAACCAGCGCCCGGCGGATCGCGGTGCACTTCTGCCCCGCCTTGACGGTCATCTCCGCGACGAGCTGATCGACGAACAGGCCGAACTCCTCGGTGTCCGGCCCGGCGTCGGGGCCGAGCACGGAGCAGTTCAGCGAATCCGCCTCCGCGTTGAACCGCACCGCCCGGTCCACCAGCGTCGGGTGCGCGCGCAGGCGTTCGGCCGTGGTCGCGGAACCGGTGAACGACACGAGGTCCTGGTCGGTCACGTGCTCCAGCAGGTCCCCGGCACCGCCGCACACGAGCTGCACCGTCCCCTCCGGCAACAACCCGGACTCCACGATGAGCTCGACCAGCCGGTGCGTGAGGTGCGCGGTCTGCTCGGCCGGCTTGATCAGGCTCGGCACGCCCGCCAGGAACGCCGGGGCGAGCTTCTCCAGCGGTCCCCACACGGGGAAGTTGAACGCGTTGATCTGCACCGCCACCCCGCGCAGCGGTGTGCACACGTGCCGACCGAGGAACGTGCCGCCCTTGCCGAGCGGTTCGGTCCCGCCGTCGAGGTAGACGGTGGAGTTCGGCAGTTCGCGGCGCCCCTTGCTGGCGTAGGTGAACAGCACCCCGATCCCGCCGTCCACGTCGAACTTGGCGTCTCCCCTGGTCGCACCGGTGCGCGCCGACAGCTCGTACAGCTCCTGGCGGTGCTCCCGCAGGTGCGAGGCCAGCGATTTGAGCAGTGCCGCGCGCTGGTGGAACGTCAGTTCGCGCAGCGCCGTCCCGCCGGCCTCCCGCCCGTGGGCGAGCGCGCCGGCCATGTCGATCCCCGCCGAGGAGACCCGGGCGATCTCCGCGCCGGTGACCGCATCGCGCATCGGGGTCCCCTCGTCGGCGGGCTGCTGCCAGCGACCGCCGACGTAACTGGGCAGTGCACTCATCTTCAACGACCTCCTCACCGGACGCGCCGGTCGATCGGTACCGCGGAGCCGGCGGCGGCTCCGGCAGCGACTCCGCGGTTCGCCCGCGGGGCTACTCGCCCCGGAACTCGGGCTGCTGCTTGTTCAGGAACGCTTCGACCGCAGTGCTGTGGTCGCTGGTCGTGGCCAGGCGCTCCTGCGCCAGCGCCTCGGCCTCGAGGGTGGCGCCGAGCCCTTCCTGCGCCCGCAGCAGCGCCTTGAGCTCGGCGTAGGCGGCGGTGGGCCCGTGCGCGAGCTGCCGGGCCAGCTCCCACGCCGCCGACGGGGTCTCCTCGGCGGCGACGACGCGGTGCACCAGCCCCCACTCGTGAGCCGTCTCGGCCGGGATCATCTCGCCGAGGAAGAACAACCGGCCGGCGCGGGAAGCACCGATGGCGCGCACGAGGCTCGCGCTCAACCCCGAGTCGCTGGCCAGTCCGATGCCGGTGAAGGCGGTACCGAACTTGGCCCGGTCGGCGGCGACGCGGACGTCGCCGGCCAGGGCGAACCCCAGGCCCGCTCCCACGCACGGACCGTTGATGCCGACCACGACGGGCTTCGGCAGTTCGGCCAGCGCTGTCACGATCGGGTTGTAGTGCTCCCGCACCGTCGCCAGCGCGCTGCCCGCGTCGGCGCGCAGCGCCTGCGCGTGCTCGGCGAGGTCCTGGCCCACGCAGAAGGCCTTGCCCGCGCCGGTCAGCAGCACCCCGCGCACCGCGGTGTCCGCGGCGGCCTCGCGCAGGGCCTCCAGCAGCTCCTCCTTGAGCCGCTGGTCGAGCGCGTTCGCGGCCTCCGGGCGGTTCAGCGTGATCGTGCTGACCGCGTCGGCGGTTTCGCAGTGCACCGCGCTGTCGGTGGTCATGGACTTCCTCCGCTCACTCGTTCCAGTCGTGGAAGCCGAGCCCGCTCTTGCGGCCGAGTTCCCCGCGTTCCACCTTGTCCCGCAGCACCTGCGGCGGGGTGAAGCGCTCGCCGAGGGTGCGGCTCAAGTATTCGGCGACGGCCAGCCGCACGTCGAGCCCGACGAGGTCGGTGGAGCGCAGCGGACCCATCGGGTGCCGATAGCCCAGTTCCATGGCGGTGTCGATCGACGCGGCGTCGGTGACGCCCTCCTCGAGCATGCGCATGGCTTCCAGCCCCAGGGCGACTCCGAGGCGGCTGGTGGCGAACCCGGGGGAGTCGCGCACGACGATCTCGGTCTTGCCGAGCGCCCGCGCCCAACCGCGCACGGCCTGCACCGCGCCCTCGCCGCTGGCGTCGGAGGCGACGACCTCGACGATCTTCGAGGCGGGAACCGGGTTGAAGAAGTGCATGCCGACGAAGCGCTCGGGAGCCCGCAGCGCGGCGCCGAGCTCGGCGATGGACAGCGAGCTGGTGTTGCTGGCCAGCACCGTCGAGGCCGACACCGCCTCTTCGGCGGCGGTGAGCATCCGGACCTTCAGCTCCGGGTCCTCCGGCACCGCCTCGACGACGAGGTCCGCCTTCGCCGGCAGCTCGGAGAGCTCGGTGGTGGTGCGCAACCGCTGCAGCACCGCCTCCGGGGAGGCTTCGAGCTTCCCGCGCTGGCGGGCACCCTCCAGACCGTCGCGCACGCGCTCGCGGGCCACCCGCGCCGCGGCCTCGTCGCTCTCGACGATGTGGACCTCGGCGCCGAGCGCGAGGAACACCTGGGCGATCCCCGCGCCCATGCGTCCACCACCGAGGACACCGACCAGTTCAGCCGTGTCGCTCACGTCCGTTCCTCCGTTCCTCCGACCCTGCTCGCCGTGCTCGGCCGCACCCGCGAGCGGCGCGGGGTGGGCATTTCCCGGGAAATGCCCGCGACTTCTCCCGAGAAGTGCTCCCGGCTCCGCTGGAGATCGTGCGCCACCGGCGGGCTCCGGCGGAAGCCGGCGGCGCGGCTGCTCCCCGATCGCGGCACGATCGGCGGTCTCCCCCGAGCCGGATTCACCCCTCGGACGCGTGCTCCTCCCGCACCTCCGGTGAGACTGGACCGCGACGCGCAGCGATCCCCGTTCCAGCGGCGGGAACTCCGGCGGTGGAGCAGGGTTGACAACACATCGGGCACGGCCAACACTGCACATTAATAACCGACTGTTCGGTCAGTTCGCAAGGTGGTGAGACCCTGTGACCACGTCGGATCTGCCCGTGGCAGCGTCCACGCGCGCCATGCTCGACGACGACCACGCCTCCAGATCTCTCGGCATCGAGGTCGACGAGGCCGCCGACGGGTGCGCCTCGGCCCGGATGCGCATCACCGCCACCATGGTCAACGGGCACGGCATCGCGCACGGCGGCTACGTCTTCACGCTGGCCGACACCACGTTCGCCTGCGCCTGCAACAGCCACGGTCCCACCACCGTCGCCGCCAGCGCGGAGATCACCTTCGTCGCCCCCGCCCGCGAAGGGGACGTGCTGCACGCGCGCGCGGAAGAACGGGTCCGGTTCGGACGGAGCGGCATCTACGACATCACCGTCCGCCGCGGACCGGAGTCCGACAGCACCGTGGTCGCGGAGTTCCGCGGGCACAGCAGGAGCATGAAAGAAGGGAAGGAGGCAGGGAAATGACCGGGACAACGGAGTCGCCGGCACCCGCCGACACCGTCGCCGCACCGGCCGCGGTCGCACCCGGCGACATCGCGCGCACCCGCACCGAACTCGAATCCCTGCAACTCGAGCGTCTGCAGTGGACGCTCTGGCACGCCTACGAGAACGTCCCGTTCTACCGCGAGCGCTTCGACTCCGCCGGCGTCCACCCTCGCGACTGCCGCGCCCTGTCCGATCTGGCGAAGTTCCCGCCGACGACCAAGTACGACCTGCGGGACAACTACCCCTTCGGCATGTTCGCCGTGCCCCGCGAGCAGGTGCGGCGCATCCACGCCTCCAGCGGCACCACCGGCCAGCCCACGGTCGTCGGCTACACCGAGCACGACCTCCAGGTCTGGTCCGACGTGGTGGCCCGGTCCATCGCGGCCGCGGGCGGTCGCGCCGGCGACATGGTGCACGTCTCCTACGGGTACGGGCTGTTCACCGGCGGGCTCGGCGCGCACTACGGGGCGGAGCGCCTCGGCTGCACCGTCGTCCCCGCCTCCGGCGGGATGACGGCGCGCCAGGTGCGGATCATCCGGGACTTCCGCCCCGAGATCATCATGGTCACCCCGTCCTACATGCTCACCCTCATCGACGAGTTCCGGCGCCAGGGCGTCGATCCGCGCGAGAGCTCCCTGAAAGTCGGGATCTTCGGCGCCGAACCGTGGACCGAGCAGATGCGCCGGGAGATCGAGCAAGCCGTGGACATCGACGCGGTGGACATCTACGGCCTGTCCGAGATCATGGGCCCGGGCGTGTCCTCGGAGTTCGCCAGCACCAAGGACGGCCCGCACGTCTGGGAGGACCACTTCTT
This sequence comes from Salinifilum aidingensis, assembly GCF_054782015.1. Taxonomy (NCBI): domain Bacteria; kingdom Bacillati; phylum Actinomycetota; class Actinomycetes; order Pseudonocardiales; family Pseudonocardiaceae; genus Salinifilum; species Salinifilum aidingensis. The sequence continues at coordinate 65,610 of NZ_BAAGTH010000008.1, forward strand.
CCCCGAAGTGCTCGACCCGGTGCACGGCACGCCGCTGGACGACGGCGAGAGCGGGGAGCTCGTGTTCACCTCGCTGACGAAGGAGGCCTTGCCGATCATCCGGTACCGCACGCGGGACCTCACCCGCCTGCACCCCGGTACCGCGCGGCCGGAGTTCCGACGCATGGAGAAGATCACCGGGCGCAGCGACGACATGATCATCCTGCGCGGGGTGAACGTCTTCCCCAGCCAGATCGAGGAGCTCGTGCTGCGCTGCGAGGGCCTGTCCCCGCACTTCCAGATCTCGCTGGAGCGCGAGGGCCGCATGGACCGCATGACCATCCGGGTGGAGTCCGCGGAGAGCACCACCGCGGCGCGGATCACCGCGATCCCCGAGCAGCTGACCGAGTCGGTCAAGGAAGCCGTCGGGGTGACCGCCCAGGTCGAGGTGCTCGAACCGGACACGTTGGAGCGCTCGGTCGGCAAGCTGCGCCGGGTCGTGGACCACCGATGACCGGCCCGCCGCTACAGCTGGGAAGATGATGGCCATGACGGCGAGGACGGCGAGCAAGAACTCGAATCGCGGACGTCCGGGCTACGATCTGGACTCCCTGCTGCGCACGGCGGCGGTGGTGTTCCACGAACGCGGCTACGACGGCACGAGCATGGAGGACCTCGCCAAACGGCTCGGCATCACGAAGTCGGCGATCTACTACCACGTCTCCGGCAAGGAGGAGTTGCTCCGCCTGAGCGTCGACCGGGCGCTCGACTCGCTGCTCGCGGTCACCGAGGAGGCCGCCTCGCAGCAGGGGGCGGCGATCGACCGGTTGCAGCACGTGGTGCGGCGGAGCGTGCAGATCCTCATCGAGGAGCAGCCGTTCGTCACGGTGCTGCTGCGCCTGCGGGGCAACAGCAAGGTCGAACGGCAGGCGATGGCGCGTCGCCGCACGATCGACCACTTCCTCAGCGACCTCGTCGACGACGCCCAGAGCGAGGGCAGCATCCGCGCCGACCTCAACCCGGCGCTGACCACGCGGCTGCTGTTCGGCATGGTCAACTCGATCATCGAGTGGTACCAGCCCCGCAAGGGGCTGTCCGCCGAAGAGGTCGCCGACGCGGTGGTGACGCTGGCCTTCCGCGGACTCGCGTCCGCATCGGACGGCGACGGGTGAAACCCGGCGGCGGGCGGCCGAGGTCCGGGGGACCGGCACGGATCGGGGTGGTGGTGCATGGCACCACCACCCCGGACCGTTGCCACCGGTCACTCGCCGTTGGAGCGAGTGCCCGCCATCGCGAACGCGGCGACGCCCGCTCCCGCGATCACCATGACCGCACCGGCGATCACGTTGCTCCACACCAGACCCGCGGTCGGCCCGGCCGCGGGGACGATCCAGGTGGAGATGATCAGCCAGATTCCCAGCGGGGCCGCCACCCAGGACAGCCCGCCACCGCGCTCGGCCATGCCGGTGACGCCGAGGCCGATCCCGGCGACCACGAGGCCGATGACGAGGTGGTGCGTCGCCAGAGCGGGCACACCGCTCAACCCGATCACGAACGGTGAGATCGCTGCCCACACTCCGGCCAATGCGAGGACTCCGTCACCGAGGACCGTGCGGGGTGACCCCAGAGCCCCCCCGTACTGCCGCTGCAACTCGACCACGTCGGGGTGGTAACGCATGGATTCCCGTTCCGCGGTCCGACGCGGTTCTGCTCCGTCAACCACGGTGCTCCTCCTCCGTTCGAAGGTGCGCGTCCGCGGGGAGGAACTCCGCGCGGGCGCTGGAATCCCGGCGCGCCCTGTTGGGTACGAGGCGGAGAACCCGCAGGGCCGGAGCTGCCAGCACCGGCGACTCCACCGAGTTCTCCGCGTTCCTCGTGGTCCCGCCGCTCTCCGCGTTTCCGGAAGCGGGCTCCTCGCAGAGCCACCTCCGGGTGAGCGAACAGGCTGCCACCGGGAGCGTTTCGGTGCGCGGTCGGATCCGTGCGGGTTCCGATCGAGACCGTTGTCGTGCGGCGTCCGGGAGGCGCACCCGTCGCCGGCGGTCACCGGCGGCGCGTGCCGCTGGTTCCGCGAACGTCGCGCCGCGGACTTCCCCACGGAATTCCGCGACCAGGAGGCCGCGAACACGCGCATCGTGTTCGCCCGATCCATGTTAGCGCGTCCGCTTCCGCCGCAACCAGGACTTTCAGCCCGAATTCGGTCCGGAGTCCAGGCGGGGGCGAACGGCAGTTCGACCGCACCGCAGCCGCACCGCGACACCGCCGCGGATCAGTGCGGCGACTCCGGCGGGTCCGGTGCGCGCGGTGGATCCGGCCGCTCCGGTGGCGGGACCTCGGGCTCCTCCGGTGCTTCCGGAGCGGGAACCTCCGGCGGATCCGGTGGCTGCGGGGCCTCCGGCTGCTGCGGGGGTTCCGGCTCCTCCGGAGGTCGCGGCTGCTCCGGATCAGGCCTCTCCGGCCGGTGCGCCTCGGGCGGAGGCGGGGCGCCCACGGCGGCACCGGCACGCGCGCGCAGCCGGTCCGCGACCCGCTCCGCTGCACGGCGGGTTTCTGTCAGCAGCATCGACACCACCACGCCAGGGCCACCGCGCCACCGCGGCGGCACTCCTCCGATACTCGGCTACGCCCTCCCGGTACCCGGCAGGACCGCGCGCGACACGTCGTACCGAGGGCGAGCAGCGCACCCGCGGGGACCGGGCGCCGCACGGGGCCGGTCACCGAGCGTCACCGGCCCGGCGGATCAGGGCTTGCGGGCCACGGCGGCGTACTGCGGCACCGCTTCCTCCGGCGGGGAGGTGCTCACCGCGCCCGGATCCCAGTCGGCGCAGGAGACCAGCCCGGGCGACTGCACCTCGAGGTCACCGAGCAGACCGCGGATCTGCGCCCCGCTGCGCGCGGTGATCGGCGGGGTGGCGTTGGCGTTCCAGAACTCCATGGCCGCGCCGTTCTCCTCCCCGCCCAGTTCGGTGGTCGGATGGCTCAGCACGACGTAGCTGCCGGAGGGCACCGCGGCGGTCAGGCGTTCGACGGTGCGGCGGGCCTCGTCGACGTCGGTGAGGAAGTTGAGCACGCCGAGCAGCATGAGCGCCACCGGCCGGCCGAAGTCGAGCGTGCCCGCCGCCGCGTCCAGCACGGCCTCGACGTTGCGCGCGTCCTCGTGCAGGTAGTCCACGGGGCCGCTCGCGTCGTCGGAGGTCAGCAGCGCCCGGGCGTGGGCGAGCACCAGCGGGTCGTTGTCCACGTACACCACTCGGCAGCTCGGGTCGTGCCACTGGGCCACTTCGTGGGTGTTGTCCGCCGCGGGGAGCCCCGTGCCGATGTCGAGGAACTGCTGGACCCCGCGGTCCTGCACGAGGTGCCCGACGGCGCGGGCGAGGAACGCCCGGTCGGCGCGGGCGACCGTGGCGATCCCGGGGAACAGCTCGCGCACCCGGTCCCCCGCCTCGCGGTCCACGGCGTAGTTGTCCTTGCCGCCGAGCCAGTAGTCCCACACGCGCGCGTTGTGCGCGACGGTGGGATCGACGTGCGGGGTGGTCAGCGGCCCCTCGGCCTGCTCGGTCATGCGTCCCCTTCCTCGTGCGGCGTCGTCGCGCACATGCTTCTGCCTCCACCGCCCCCCGTCAAGGCGAGCCGCGCGCCCGCTGGCGGGAAGGGCTCACCTCCGCACCACCGACCGGCCCCGGTTCCCACCAGTCCCGGGTGCGCTTCGGGGCCTCGCGCCCGTGCTTAGAGATCGCTGTACTAACCTGCACCGCGTTGCGTAACCCGAACGTGGTTGTGCGCGGGAGAGCGCGGCCCTCCCGGACGTTCCGCCCCGAGCGGCGATTCGCCGCGAAGCGGGCACACCGTCCGGCCGGGTCGCGGTTCCCGGCCGTCAACCCGGCGCAAGTCCCCCGAACCCGGCGAAGGAGACGGAGTCACCGTGCACCACGCGGCGTCGCCCCGACCGAAACGCACGATCCGTGCTGCCTGCACGGCGGCGGTCCTCACCGCCACGATGGGCGTAACGGCCTCCCCCGCGCTGGCAGCCCCCGACCTCCCCGACGACCCCCAGCAGGCGGAGCAGAAGCTGCACGAGCTGTCCCGCCGCGCCGAGGAGCTCACCGAGAAGCACAAGAAGGCCCAGGACGACCACGAAGCCAAGCAGGAGGAACTCGCCAAGGCCACGGCCAGGGCGGAGCAGGCCGATCGCGTCGCCGAGCAGGCCCGCAACGAGGAGGAGCGCTTCCGCGGCCGCGTCGACCAGCTGACGAGCGCCAGCTACCAGGGGGCGCGGCTGAACAAGATGTCGGCGCTGCTGGCCAGCGAAAACCCGGATGACTTCCTCGACCGCGCCGCCACGCTCGACGTGCTGGCCAAGGACAACAACAAGGTGATCGGCCGGCTCGCCGCGGCCACCCACCGGGCGGAGAGGGCCGAGCACCGGGCGCAGGCGGCGCGCGACCGGGCCGCGAAGGCCGAAGCTGCCGCGGCGCGCCTGAAAACCGACATCGAAAACCGCAAGAGCGCCATGGACCAGCAGGTGGCCAAGGTCGAGGAGCACTACAACAGCCTCAGCCAGCAGGTCCAGGAGGAGATCTCCGGCGAGACCAGCTCGGTCGGGCAGCTCCTCGGCGGCGGTTCGGCCATCGAAGCGGTCAACGCGGCACTGGGCAAGCAGGGCTCGCCCTACGTCTACGGGGCCAAGGGGCCGAGCCAGTTCGACTGCTCCGGCCTGGTCCAGTGGTCGTTCCAACAGGCCGGGGTGGACCTGCCCAGCTCCACCCAGTCGCAGATCACCGAGGGCAAGGAGGTCTCGCAGAGCGAGATGAAGCCGGGCGACGTGATCTTCTTCTACAGCTCGGGCAGCCACAACGGCATCTACATCGGCAACGGGCAGATCGTGCACGCGCCCACCGAGGGGCAGACCGTCACGGTCGAAGAGGTCGCCTACATGGGTGAGGTCAACAGCGTGCGCCGCTACACCTGAGTCCGCACGGTCCTGCTGCCGAGCACCGGCCCGCGGCGCGCCACCGCTCGCGCCGCGGGCCGGTTGCTCGTCCGGTCCTCCCGTCCCCCGCACGCCGCGTGCGGCTGCCGCGCGCGGGCGCACCCGGTACCGCCCGAACGGAGGATCTCGGCGACACGCCGCCCCGAACCACCTCCGGAACGGTGCGCGCGCGGAGACGGTCGGCGATCCTGGGGCGAAGCGCCCACGGCGAACCGCGACCGCCCAGGCGGCAGGGGAGGCTGTCCGAGCATGACCGAAACACTTCGACCGGCCGTCGGAACTCCGGTTCCGCGCAAGGAAGACCAACCGCTGGTCCAGGGCAAGGCCACCTGGACCGACACGATCACCCCGCCCGGCACGATGCACGTGGCGGTGCTGCGCAGCCCCTTCGCGCACGCCCGCATCACGGCCCTGGACACCGCCGCCGCGGCCGAGCTGCCCGGCGTCGTCGCGGCGTTCAGCGGTGCCGACCTCGCCGGCGAGTGGGCCGGCATCCCGTGCGCCTGGCCGGTCACCGAGGAGATCCACCTGCCCGAGCACCCGCCGATGGCGGTCGACACCGTGCGCTTCGCCGGCGAACCCGTCGCCGTCGTCGTGGCCACCGACCGCGCCGCGGCCGAGGACGCCCTCGAGCGCATCGACGTCGACTACGAGCCCGCCGAGGCCGTCGCGGACGTCGAGGAGGCCCTGCGCGGTGGCCCGCTGGTGCACGAGCAGTTCGGCACGAACGAGTGCTACACGTGGGGCCTGGACAACGGCGACGTCCAGGCGGCGTTCGCGAACGCCGACGTCACCGTCTCGGAGCGGTACGTCCAGCAGCGCCTGCAGCCCACGCCGATGGAACCGCGCGCGGTGGTGGCCACCCCGGACCTGGGGGGCGGGGGGTTCACCCTGCACTCCTCGACGCAGATCCCGCACATCCTGCGCGGCGTGCTGGCGGCGGTGTGCTCGGTTCCGGAGTCCAAGCTCCGGGTGGTGGCCCCGGACGTCGGCGGCGGCTTCGGTGGCAAGCTCAACGTCTACCCCGAGGAGTGCCTGGCGCTGGCTCTGGCGCGACGGCTGGGCGCGCCGGTGAAGTGGGTGGCCGACCGCTCCGAGGACAGCCAGGCGATGACGCACGGCCGCGGCCAGGTCCAGTACGTCGACCTGGCGGCCACGAACGAGGGGCGCCTGCTGGGCATGCGGGTGCGCATCCTCGCCGACATGGGTGCCTACCTGCAGCTGCTCACCCCGGGAATCCCGCTGCTGAGCGCGTTCATCTTCCCCGGCGTCTACTCCTTCGACGCCTTCTCCATCGAGTGCCGGGGCGTGTTCACCAACCGCACCCCCACCGACTCCTACCGCGGCGCGGGGCGCACCGAGGGCATCTACGGGGTGGAGCGGGCCGTGGACGCGCTGGCCCGCGAGCTCGGTATGGACCCGGCCGAGGTCCGCCGCCGCAACTACCACGCCCCCTTCGACTCGGGGTCGACCACGCCCGCCGGGCTCGAGATGGACTCCGGCAACTACCCGCTCGCGCTGGACCGGGCGCTCGAACTGTCCGACTACGCCGGTTGGCGCGCCGAGCAGCGCCGCAGGCGCGACGACAACGACCCGGTGCAGCTGGGCATCGGCGTGTGCAGCTACACGGAGAACGGCGGGCTGTCCCCCTCGAAGATGACCGCCGCGCTGCGGCTGGGAGCACCCGGGTGGGAGATGGCCGGCGTGCGGATGCTCGCGGGCGGCACGGTGCAGGTCGTCACCGGCACCTCGCCGCACGGGCAGGGGCACGAGACCACCTGGGCGCAGATCGCGGCCGACGCCCTGGGCGTGGCCGTCGAGGACGTCGAGGTCGTGCACGGCGACACCAGCACCGCACCGTACGGGCTGGACACCTACGGTTCGCGCAGCGCGGCGGTCGGCGGCACGGCGGTGCACCTGGCCTCCCGCAAGGTCCTGACCAAGGCGCGGGCGATCGCCGCGCACATGCTCGAGGCCGCCGAGGACGACCTCGAGTTCGAGGCCGGGCGCTTCTCCGTCGCGGGCGCGCCCGGCGGGGGCGTCACCATCCAGGAGGTGGCGGGGGCCGCGTACCTCGCGGCCGACCTGCCCGAGGGGATGGAGCCGGGGCTGTCCGAGGAGCAGTTCTTCGACCCGCCGAACTTCACCTACCCCTTCGGCACGCACATCTGCGTGGTCGAAGTGGACACGGAGACCGGGAAGGTCACCGTGCCGCACTACTTCGGCGTCGACGATTGCGGCAACGTCATCAATCCCTCCATCGTGGATGGTCAGATGCACGGCGGCATCGCCCAGGGGATCGGGCAGGCGCTCTACGAGGAGGCCGCGCACGACGCCGACGGAACGCTCACCAGCGCCGCCCTGTCGGACTACCTCGTGCCGGCGGCACCGGAACTGCCCGAGTTCACCCTCGGGCACACGGTGACCCCCTCGCCGACGAACGCGCTCGGGGCGAAGGGGGCGGGCGAATCCGGCTCGATCGCCGCCACTCCCGCGGTGGTCAACGCCGTGCTCGACGCGTTGGCCCCGTTCGGCGTGGAGCACATCGACATGCCCGCCACTCCGCGGCGCGTGTGGGAGGCGATCCGGCACGCCCGGCAGCGGTCCTGACCGCGGGCGGGATCCCCGGGCACCGCGCCGGTCCTCGCGTGACCGCACCCCGGCGCGGTGCTCCCGGCTGCGGTGCCCGTCCTGACTCCACCTGCCCGCGTCCCGCTCCCCCGGTGTCCGCGCCGGCCTCCGCTGGCCGGCGCTCCCCGGCATGTCTGCGCGCCGGCGCCGCGGCCGTCGCGAGGGGCCGCCTACCGCGCTTTGTCGCGGTACATGGCCGCATCCGCCCGCGCGAGCGCCTCCAGGGGCGTGTCCGCCCCTGCCGCGAGCACGTGCCCGACGCTCGCCGCGATCCCCTGCGGGGCCTCCTGCCCCAGCGCGACCGGGGCCCCGAGCGCGTCGGCCAGCCGCTGCTTGAACTTCTCCGGCGAGCCGGCAGGTTCGAGGATGACCAGGAACTCGTCCCCGCCGATGCGGCCGATGAGGTCGGTTTCCCGCGTGCACTGCTTCAGCCGCTGGGCGCACGTGCGCAGCAGCATGTCCCCGACGTTGTGCCCGAACCGGTCGTTGATCTCCTTGAAGCTGTCCAGGTCGACGTAGACCAGGCCGACGTCGTAGTGCCCCCGGGAAGCGCGGGAGAGCGCCGCCTCGAGGTACTCGAGCACGAGCGCCCGGTTGGCGACCCCGGTGAGGTCGTCGTGCGTGGCCTGGTGGTGCAGTTCCAGGTGCACGCTGTAGAGCTGCTGCAGCGTCACGAGCTGGCGCAGCACGACCAGTCCCACGACCACGCCGAGCAGGTACATCTCCACCGGGTTGGTCTCGGTCTCGCGCGTGCGGCCGACGACCATGATGACGATCACCGCGACCAGCGGCACGTACGGCAGGAACAGCAGCGGCAGGCTCGGCTTCAACCGCGGCAGCGGGTTGTCCGGGACCAGTGCGGCGATCAGCAGGAACACGGGTGCGGACAGGTAACCGATGTCGCTGGCAGGTGCGGCCTCCGCTCCGAGGGAGATCGTGTAGGTGTACGCGGCGTCGGAAACGCCGATCGCGATGAGCCCGAGCATGATCCAGGCCAGCGGGATGCGCCGCACGCTGTGCAGCGTCACGGCGAGCAGGATCGCCACCACGATCAGCACGAGGTCGCCGAACGTGTAGGACACCGCCAGCAGCAGCGCTGCGGAGTTCTCCCCGTAGAAGATCGATCCGAGCGTCAGCTCCCACAGCAGCACTGCCAGGCTGCAGACGATGATCAGCGCGTCGAGCGCGATCACCCGGCGCGGCGAGACGACGTCCTCCCGCCGCAGCGAGCGCTCCCTCCGCGCGGCGCTGACGAGGGCGACGAACGCGCACAGCGGCAGCCCGAAGTAGAAGATGTTCTCGATGTCGGGGAAGGTGATCACCCGGCCGTTGAGCCGGTGCCAGGTCCACATCGCCTGCCCGACCGCCCACAGCGCCATCGCCGTGGACAACCAAGCCCGCCACGCCTCACCGCTGCGGTAGCCGGTGATGCCGAACGCGGCGGCGGCCGCGACCGCCCCGACGAGTCCGGTCACATCGGCGAGCGTGCGCGTGGCCTGCGGCGGGAGCACTCCGGACGCCACCAGGGCGGCCACCGCGCACACGGCGATGACGAGGTACGGCTGCCACTGCCTCACCACGGCGACCGCGCCAGGATCCGCGACCGACGACCGCACCGCGCACGCGCCGCCCCGGGCCCAGCAGCGGCGGTCCGGCCGCACGCCGCGCGGCGTGCGCGCCGCGGCCTGGGGACGCGGAATCGAGCAGCACCCATGTCACTCGCAGCCTGATCTCTTCGTTCCGCACGCGTCGTCGGCGCCCGCGGAGCACGCATCCGCACTCCTCCGGACACGACCGGATCAGCGGCCACCGGTTCCGGTGGTCCGGTCGGACGTTCGCGGCCCAGCGAGGCGCAGGAGAAGTGTACCGCGAGCGGAGGAGACGCACAGCTGAGCGAACAGCGCCGCGCGGGAACAGCGGGATTCCGCTCCTCGCTCTTTCGCGCGGGCGGAGAACCCGCAGGGCGGCATTCGAGAACGCGCGGATCCGCGTGAACTGCAGTTCGATTCGACAACCGCTCGTTCGTGCCACCGATCACGAGGAGGAATGCGAACTGCACCGCTCGTCGCGCAGGGGTACCACTGGTCGTGCTGCGCGACCACTCGTCGCGGTCCTGTTGCGTGTGATCCCGCACTCACCGAAGGATGTCGCGCACACGGCAGAGCCCCGCGAGGGGCGCGGAGACGGATCGGCGCGGCGGCGTTTCCCACCGCCGCGCGGATTCCGCTCCGGCGAGAACAGCGAACATCTGCGAGGAGAAACGATGGCGGACAGCGACACGGGCGGAACTGCCGACCCGACGGCGCACATCGCGGATCCGGGGCCGTTGGGGCTGGCCGGATTCGCCTCGACCACCCTGGTGCTGAGTTTCGTCAACGCGGGCCTGGTGGGCACCAGCGTGGAGACCACCGCCGTGGTCGCGTTGGCGTTGTTCTACGGCGGTCTGGCCCAACTGCTCGCGGGGATGTGGGAATTCCGCAAGGGCAACACCTTCGGCGCGACCGCCTTCCCCACCTACGGCGCCTTCTGGCTGGCGTTCGCGGTCTACGTCTGGCAGTTCTTGGACACCATGGACGACCAGCAGCAGGCCGTGGCGACCGGTCTGTTCCTGCTCGCCTTCACGATCGTGACGGGCTACCTCACCGTCGCCTCACTGGCCACGAACACCGCCCTCGTGACGGTGTTCGTCCTGCTGTTCCTGACGTTCCTGGTGCTGACGATCGGCGATCTCGGCGGTGTTGACCCGCTCGGCACCCTCGGCGGTTGGCTCGGCATCCTCACCGCGCTGGCGGCCTACTACGCCTCCTTCGCGGGAGTGCTCAACACGACGTGGAAGCGCACCGTCCTGCCCGTCGGCCCGCGCACACCGTGAACCGCACCAGCGTGCCGGAGGCGGCACGCGCCCACCGTCACGCCGCCCACGAACGAGAGAGAAGCAAGGCAAACGCATGAGCGACCAACAACCGTCCACTGGGGATGCCGGCGCGCGCACCTTCCCGCCGAGCGCCGAGTTCGCCGCCCGGGCCAACGCCGGCTCCGAGCTGTACGACCGGGCCGCGGTGGACCGCGAGGCGTTCTGGGCGAGCCAGGCCGAGCGGCTGCACTGGGACGCGAAGTGGAACGACGTCCTCGACTGGTCGAACGCACCGTTCGCCCGGTGGTTCACCGGCGGCCGGCTCAACGTCGCCTACAACTGCGTCGACCGCCACGTCGAGGCGGGCCACGGCGACCAGATCGCGCTGCACTGGGTGGGCGAACCCGGTGACACCCGCGACATCAGCTACGCCGAGCTGCAGCGGGAGGTCTCCCGCGCGGCCAACGCGCTGAGCTCGCTCGGCGTGCGGGCCGGTGATCGGGTCGCCATCCAGCTGCAGATGATCCCCGAGGCCGTCGTGGCCATGCTGGCCTGCGCGCGGATCGGGGCGACGCACAGCGTCGTCTTCGGCGGGTTCTCCCCGAGCGCGCTGCGCTCCCGGGTGGACGACGCGGAGGCCTCCGTCGTGATCACCTCGGACGGGCAGTACCGGCGCGGTCAGGCGGCCCCGATGAAGGAGGGCGTCGACGAGGCGCTGCAGGGCGCCGAGACGGTCCGCCACGTGGTCGTGGTGCGCCGCACCGGCGACGACCTCGGTTCCGTGCCCTGGACGGAGGGCCGCGACCTGTGGTGGCACGACCTGCTCGCCGAGCAGCCGGAGCAGCACGCCCCGGAGGCGTTCGACTCCGAGCACCCGCTGTTCATCCTCTACACCTCGGGCACCACCGGCAAGCCCAAGGGCATCGTGCACACCTCGGGCGGCTACCTCACCCAGGCCGCCTACACGCACGACGTCGTGTTCGACCACGAGCCCGGCCGCGACGTCTACTGGTGCACCGCCGACATCGGCTGGGTCACCGGGCACACCTACATCGTCTACGGCCCGCTGGCGAACCGGGCCACCCAGGTGCTCTACGAGGGCACGCCGAACACGCCGCACCAGGGGCGGCACTGGGAGATCGTGCAGCGCTACGGCGTGTCGATCTACTACACCGCACCCACGCTCGTGCGCACCTTCATGAAGTGGGGCGAGGACGTCCCCGCCCAGTACGACCTCTCCTCGCTGCGGCTGCTCGGCACGGTCGGCGAGCCCATCAACCCGGAGGCCTGGACCTGGTTCCGCGAGCACATCGGCCGGGGCAGCACCCCGATCGTGGACACCTGGTGGCAGACCGAGACCGGTGCGATCATGATCTCCCCGCTGCCCGGGGTGACCGCGGCCAAGCCGGGCTCGGCGCAGCACGCGCTGCCGGGGATCTCCGCCCAGGTCGTCGACGACCACGGCGACGAGGTGCCGGCCGGTTCCGGCGGGTACCTGGTGCTGACCGAGCCGTGGCCCGCCATGCTGCGGGGCATCTGGGGCGACCCGGAGCGCTACCGGGACACCTACTGGTCCACCTTCGCCGACCGCGGCTACTACTTCGCCGGTGACGGCGCCAAGTACGACGAGGACGGCGACGTCTGGCTGCTCGGCCGGGTCGACGACGTCATGAACGTCTCCGGCCACCGCATCTCCACCACCGAGGTGGAGAGCGCGCTCGTGTCCCACCCGGCGGTGGCCGAGGCGGCGGTCGTCGGCGCCTCCGACGAGACCACCGGTCAGGCGATCGTGGCGTTCGTGATCCCGCGCGGCGAGGCCGCCGCGGCGGAGGAGGTCGTGCAGGAGCTGCGCGACCACGTGGCCGCCGAGATCGGGCCGATCGCCAAGCCCAAACGGATCATGGTGGTTCCGGAGCTGCCCAAGACCCGTTCGGGCAAGATCATGCGGCGGCTGCTGCGGGACGTCGCCGAGGACCGCGAGGTCGGCGACGTCAGCACGCTCGCCGACTCGAGCGTGATGGACTCCATCGCGCGCGGCATGCGCGCTCCGAGCGACGAGAGCTGACGCCACCGGTCGGCGCCGGGGCTTGACCGCCCGCCTCGGCGCTGTGGCAGTGTTCAGCCCCGCGGAGTCATCGGGTACGTTCCTCGGGCGGCCGGGTTCAGGACCTCACCGGTCCGGCCCGGCCCCCGGGAGCGACGATCGTCCGCCGTCCGTCGAGGTTGAACCGTCATGCCGGTGCGCGCTACCAGGACACTGCTACGGCCGGAGAGAGCGGCCGGTGATCCCACGAGCGCGCTGCGCGCGTCCCGGCACCTGCTGGACGACCTCCGCGACGGGATCACCACGCCGGCCGCGGCGCGTGCGCTGGAACGCGCCCGCGAACTGCTGGGCGTTCCGGGGCTCGCGCTGATGGACGTCTCCGGCGAGTCGGTCTGGGCGGGAACGCCGGCCTCCGCCGAGCAGGTGGGGCCGCTCGTCGAGAACACCTGGCGTACCGAGCGCCGCAGCGGGCGCCCCCCGCTGATCACCGTGCCGCTGCACGTCCACGAGGAGCTCGCCGCCGTGCTCGTCGTCTCCGGACGCGCCCGCGCGGGTGCGCTCCGCGAGATCGCCGCGCTGCTCGTCCACGGACTGGAACGCGGTGAGCTCGAGGCCTCGGCCGAGCACGCCGGGCGAGCCGAACTGCGCGCGCTGCGCGCCGAGATCTCCCCGCACTTCGTGCACAACGCGCTGACCGTCATCAGCTCGCTGGTGCGGGGCTCGCCCGAACGCGCCCAGGAGCTGCTGCTCGACTTCGCCGACTACGCCCGCTACACCTTCGCCCGCAGCGACGAGTACACGACGGTCTCCGAGGAGTTCTGCGCCATCGAGACCTACCTCGCGCTGCAGCGGGCCGTGCTGGGCGAGCGCCTGCAGGTCCGCATCCGCGTCGCCCCGGAGGTGCTGGGCGTGGCGCTGCCCTGCCTGATCCTGGAGCCCCTGGTGGAGAACGCGATCCGGCACGGCATCGAACCGCGCACCGAACCCGGCACGCTGGAGGTGCGCGGCGGCGCCGACGGCGACGAGTGCGTGATCACGGTGGAGGACGACGGCCCGGGGATGCCTCCGGAGCACGCGGCCGAACTCCTCGCGGGCGAATCGCCGAGCGGCCGGGTGGGGCTGGCCAATGTGGATCGACGTCTCCGCAAGGTCTACGGTTCCTGGTTCGGACTGGTCCTGGAAACCGACGTCGGCAGCGGCACGCGCGCCGTGGTCCGGCTGCCGCGTTTCCAAGCGGGAGTGACACCGTGAGCGAACATCGTGGCGAACTGCGCGTTCTCGTCGTCGACGACGTCGCTGAAGCGGCCGACGAGCTGGCCCGGCTGCTGGCGGGCACGCCCGAAGTGGACAGCGTCAGCACCGCGACCGAACCGCTCGCCGCGATCCGCGAGATCGAGCTGCATCCCTTCGACGCCGTGTTCCTCGACATCGCCATGCCCGGCCTGGGCGGGCTGGAACTCGGCTCCCTGCTGGCGCGCCTGGCCGCCCCGCCGGTGATCGTGTTCGTCACCGCGCACGCCGAGCACGCCGTGAACGCCTACGGCGTCGGGGCGATCGACTACCTGCTCAAGCCGGTCCGCGCGGAGCGGCTCGCCACCGCCGTGTCCAAGGTGCGGCGCATGGTGCGGGGCACGCACCTGGTGCAGCAGGAGTCGGCCCCGGAAACGGCCGAGGACCTGCCGGTGCTCACGGTGGAGTCCGAGGGGCGCACCTGGTACGTGCGCCGCGAGGACGTGCGGTTCGTGGAGGCCAGCGGCGACTACGTCCGGCTGCGCACCCCGAGCGGACGGCACCCGGTGCGCATGCCGATCTCCCGGCTGGAGCAGCAGTGGGCCGCAGCCCACTTCCTGCGCGTGCACCGCAGCTACCTGGTCGACATCCGCGCCGTGCGCGAGCTGCGCAGCGACTCGGCGGGCAGTCTGCTGGCCCGCACCGACGTCGGCGACGTCCCCGTCAGCCGCCGCCACGCCCGCCAGCTGCGGGAGAGCCTGCTGCACGCAGCGCAGAACGGCCTGCTGGAGGACACCTCGTGAACCGCCCGCGCCGGACGACCGTGATGAGTCCGCGCACGCGCCTGGCCCGGGAACGCGGCCGGATCCGCCGCCGCTGGCCCGCGCGGCGGCTGGACGCCGCCCAGGCGCGGCGCGCGCAGCGCACGCGGCGGACGCTGCTGCCCCCGGTGCTGGGCACGCTCGCGACGCTGGTGCTGCTGCTGTTCGGGCTGCCGGTGCTGCTGTGGTCGCTGCCGGTGCTCACCGAGCTGCGCGTGGCCGGCGTTCCGGTCTCCTGGCTGCTCGTCGGGGCGGCCCCCTTCCCCGCGATGCTCGCGCTGACCTGGTACCACCTGCGGCGGGCCGAGGAGATCGAGGAGAACGTGTGACAGCCGCCGTGTCCGTGGCCGCTCTGCTGGTGCTGACGCTGCTCATCGGCACCCGCGGCGTGGCCGCGATGCGCACCACGTCGGATTTCCTCGTCGCCTCGCGGCAGGTTTCGCCCCTGGTCAACGCCGCGGCCGTGTCCGGCGAGTACCTCTCGGCGGCCTCGTTCCTCGGCATCGCCGGGTTGATGCTCAAGAGCGGTGCGGGAGCGCTGTGGTACGCGGTGGGGTTCACCGCCGGCTACGTCGTGATGCTCACCCTGGTGGCCGCGCCGATGCGGCGGTCGGGGGCGCTGACGGTGCCGGACTTCGCGGAGGCGCGGTTGCAGTCGCTGGCCGTGCGCCGGCTGTCGGCGGTGATCGTGCTGGTCATCGCGACGCTGTACGTCGTCGCGCAGTTCCGCACCGCGGGGCTGGTGCTCGGGCTGATCGCGGGCACGCCGTACTGGGTGGGTGTCGTGCTCGCCGCCGCCACCGTGAGCCTCACGGTGGCGCTGGGCGGCATGCGCGCGGCCACGTACGTGCAAGCCTTCCAGTTCGCGCTGAAACTGGTGCTGTTCGCCGGCTGCGCAGCGGTGCTGCTGGTGCTCGTCGGCGGGCAGACCCGCGAGGAGCTGGGCGACCCCGTCGAGTTCACGCACTTCGAGCAGCGCACCCGGGTCACCTTCGACGTTCCGGTCACCCTCGGGATCGCCGAACCCACCCGCGTGCTGGTCGCGGGCGAGCCGCGCACGCTGCCGCCGGGGGAGGTCGACGTCGGCGCGGACGAGCGGTTCACCTTCCCGCGGGGTGCGGCGGTCCCCTCCGTCGACGGCACCGAGCGCCCGGGCGGCCGGGGGTGGGCCCACCCGCTCGTCGACAGCGGCGCGACCGAGCACCCGCTGCTGAGCACCTGGGGCGTGCTCCTGGCGACCATGTTCGGCGCGATGGGCCTGCCGCACATCCTCGTGCGCTTCCACACCAGCCCGAGCGGGGCCGCGGCACGCCGCACCGCGGCGTTCACCGTCGCCCTGCTCAGCGCGTTCTACCTCTTCCCCGGCGTGTACGGGGCGCTGGCGCGGGTGCTCACCCCGCAGCTGTACCTCTCCGGCGGCGCGGACACCGCCGTGGTGGCCCTGCCGATGCACCTCGGCGACGGCCCGGCCGGCACCGTGCTGACGGCGCTGCTGAGCACCGGGGCGTTCTCGGCCGTGCTGGCCACCTCGCTCGGGCTCGTGCTCGTCGTCTCCTCGGCCGTGGCGCACGACCTCATGCCGGCGCGGCTGCGGACGCTGCGGCTGAGCGCGCTCGGCGCGGCCGCCCTGTTCGTCGCCGCGACGCTGCTCGTGCCGAACGCCGATGCCGACGCGCTCGTGACCTGGGCTTTCACCATCGCCGCGGCCACGTTCTGCCCCCTGCTCGTGCTCGGGATCTGGTGGGACGGGCTCACCACCCGCGGTGCGGCCGCGGGCATGACCGCGGGCCTGGTCGCCACTTCGGCGGCGACGTGCGCCGCGCTGTTCGGCCCGGAGCTCGCGCCGTGGGCCACGAGCCTGCTGCGCCAGCCCGCGCTGTGGACCGTGCCGCTGGCGTTCGCTCTGATGCTGCTGGTGTCCCGGTGGGATCCCGCTCCGCGGGGCGATCGCTCGGCGATGGTGCGCCTGCACCTGGCCCGGCCGGCGGGTCCGAGCGGGGGCACCGGAGAACCGGAACCGAGCGAACGGAATTGAGGACCATGGTCACCGGTTGGGACGATGCGGCGGCCGCGGACGCCTTCACCGCGTTCGACGCGGAGCTGTGGTGGCGGGCGGGCTACCACTACCTCCCGGAGGAGCTCGCGGTCGAGGCCGGGCAGCGCGTGCTCGACGTCGGCTGCGGGCCGGGCGCGGTGGCGCGGTGGCTGGCGCGGACGTGCGACGTCCGCGTCTTCGGCCTCGACCGCTCGCCGGCGATGCTCGGCCGCGCCGCGCGCGAGGCCGACGACGCCCGCGTGTCCTTCCACCGGTTGCGGCACGGCACCCTGGTCCGGCTGCTGCCGCAAGGGTCGGTCGACGCGGCGGTGGCCGCGTTCGTCTACGAGTGCGAACCGCGGTGGGCGGAGCTGGTCGAGCTCACCCGCGGAGTGTTCCGGTCGCTGCGTCCGGCGGGGCGGTTCGTGCTGCTGGCGGGCAATCCGGACACGACGGGCACGCTCTTCGAGGGGCTGCGCCAGGGCGAGCCGGGGGTGTCCTACCGGCCGGGCGATGATCTCCCGGTGGACATGCGCCGGCACGACGGCACGTGGGAGCGGATCTGGGACGTGTTCTGGGACCGCGACAGCTACGAGCGCCTGCTGCGGGAGGCCGGTTTCCGCGTGCTGCACCACCGCAGCCCGGTCGTCGCCGCGGCGGGGGCGGCACCGTTCCTCCTCGTCACGGCTGAGCGCCCGGGGTGACCGCGCGGGCGCGCCGGCGCCGCCGGGCGCCGATCCGGCCCCACGGCTTGTACACGGCGAGGACCGTCGCCGCGAGCAGGCCGAGCGGGGACACCACCGCCGGGAAGACGAGCTCGCCGACGACGGCGTCCGCCGCGCCCTGCTCGCCGAGCGCGCGCCCGCGCTCGGCCGCGGCGAGGACCTGCGGCCGCAGCGCCAGCACCACGAGCGCGACGAAGACGACGTTGATGGCCAGCTTGGCCGCGACCCACCAGTAGCGCAGCAACCCGTACTTCGTCCCCCACCCCAGGGTCAGGCCGCTGAGCAGGCACACCACTCCCGCGGCCAGCAGCGGTCCGATCGCGAACAGCTCGAGGGCCCGCAGGCTCACCGCCGCCACCTGCGCGTCCGCCGTGAACAGCGCGGTGAACACGAACACGGCCAGCACCACGTCCATGCCGATCCACGCCCCGGCGGAGACGACGTGCGTCAGCAGCGCGGCGCGCCGCGCGCGTCGTCCCAGGTGCGCGGTGCTGCTGCGGGGAGGTGCCGTGCTCGTCGCCGTCATACGGAAAAGGTAGGCGCCTAATCATTAGGCGTCAATCCATTAGGTTCCGAACGTTCGTGCTAGGCTGCGCCCATGCCCCGCCCGCCCGGAACCCCCCTCGGACTCGCCCTCGCGAACACGGCCAAGACCGTCAGCCAGGCCTTCGACGAGGCGCTGGCCGCGGCCGGGGGATCCCGCCCGAGCTGGCTGGTCCTGCGCTCGCTGAAGGCCACCCCCCGGGCCAACCAGCGCGAACTGGCCGCGGCCGTCGGCATCCGCGGCGCGACGCTGACCCAGCACCTGCACGCGATGGAGCAGGACGGGCTGCTCACGCGGCGCCGCGATCCGGACAACAGGCGCGTGCACCTCGTCGAGCTCACCGAGCGGGGCGAAGCCGCGTTCTCCCGGATGCGCGATGCGGCCGCGGCCTTCGACCGACAGCTGCGCAGCGGCCTCGCCCCCGAGGAGGTCGCGCAGCTGGAGCGGCTGCTCGGTCGCCTGCGCGACAACGCCTCCGGCTCGGGGGGATGACTCCGCCCGCGCCGGGGCGCTGCGCTCACGCGCGCGCCGGGGCGGGCACCGGCCGGTGCGCACCGGTCTCCGCGACCGCGCGCACCACGCGCCGCAGCTGCGCCAGGAACGCGCGCGCGGTCCCGCGGGCCCCGCCGGTGTCCGCGTGGGCCGCGGTCACCGACAGCCCGTCGCAGGTGCGGTGGAACCACAGACCGGCGTGCCAGCCGTCGGCCTGCACGAACTTGCCGAGGTTGCACGCGTTCCACTCCGACCAGCCCTCGATCCCCGGCACGCCGCGGAAGTCCATGTAGGACACGTTGAAGGGAGCCTCGGGCAGTTCGCCGAGCAGCTCGGCGACCCTGCCGCTGGGCACGCGCAGCGCGGGGATCGCGCCGCGGATCACCGCCGCGGCATCCGCGTTGACCTCGGCGAAGCTCGCGCCATCGCGCACACCGAGGTGGAACGGCAGCACGTTGACGTACCACCCGAAGGAGGAGACCCACTCGTTGCGGCGGCGCGTGTGCATCGGCAGCGTCGCCCGGAATTCGCGCGTGCCACCGGTCTCCGAGGCCGCGAGGGCGCAGGCGGCCATCACCCCGGTGTGGAACCGCCCGCCGCTGCCCGCGCACACCTCCTCGAACTCGGCGGCCTCCGCGGCGCCCAGCAGCTCCTCGCGGTGCGCCGTCGAGGGCACCACCTGCCCCGGCGCGAGTTCCGGGTCGAACGGGAACGCCGCGTTCCCCTCGCCCGCTCCGTCGAGGAACTTCCGCCACACCCCCGCAGCCGGATGGGCCGAGTCCACATCGGAGGCCGCGGACCGCTCGACCGCGCTGTAGTCCACGTGGCTGCCGGTCGCGGGCAGGCCCACCGGACGGTCGTCCCGCTCGGCGAGGAGCAGTTCCCGGATCTCGTGCGGCACGAGTCCGTTGGAGTAGCCGTCGGTGGCGCTGTGGTCGAACGCCGTGAACACCGTCGCCGTCCCCTCGTGCAGCACCGCGGCGAACACGTAGGCCGGCCACCGCGCCAGCACGTCCGTCCCCTCGTCGAACAGCTCCTCCAACCGAGCGCGCACCTCCGCACCGGAGGTGAAGTCCCCGAGCACGGCGGAGCGGACGGCCAGCTGCTCCGAGGCGTAGGTGAACCGCCGCAGCCGCCCACCGGTGCGGACCAGCCCGGTGCGCAGCCCTTCGTGGCGGCGCACCCAGGCGGCGAAGGCGCCGCGGAGGTGGTCGAGCTCGACCGCCTCCGGCGCGTCGAAGGCGATGGCCAACCACGTGGGCGACCACCGATCCGCGCGCAGCAGCGCCTCCTCGGCGCGCAGGTGGGTCTCCTGCAGGTAGGACGGCGGCCTGTCGTCGGCGGGGGCGGCTCCGGAGGCGGCGGGCCGCACGCGGAACTCCACGAGACGCCCGGGCGGCACGGGGTGGTCGGAGAGCGCGGTGAGCATGAGCTTCCTTCGCGTGGTCGGGGTCGGCAGCAGCGGCCACGAGCCCGCTCAGCGCTGGGGCTGTTCGGCCGGGGCCGGGGCCGCGCAGCTGTCGGGCAGGGGTCCGGCGAGCTCGTCGATCGGTCGTTTCGCGAGGACGGCCAGGTCGCGGCGGTTCCGCGCGGTTCCCGGGTCGAGCGGGGGCAGCAGGGTGATGTGCAGGTGCAGTCCGCGCATCCGCAGCACGCGGCGCAGCATCGCCGCGGGTGATTCGTCCTGGGCGAAGAACGTCGCCCGCGCGGTCGGCGTTCCGTCCGCCAGCACGCAGCGGAGCAGCACCGGCTGCACGGCGACGTCCGCGTCGAGGGCGGCTTGCAGCACGGCCGGCGGGAACGGCCCGCCGGGTTCCCGGCAGCGGATCTCCCCCTCCGGGCAGACGAGCACGGACTCGCCGGAACGCAGCGCTCCGGCGACGGAGCGGACCATGGTCACCAGTCCCGAGCCGCCGCCCTCGAGGAAGACCGCTCCGCTCGCGCGGCTCAACCGGCCGAAGACCGGGTTGTCCGCGGATCCGCTGTCGGCGACGAGGACGAAGTGGCCGAACCGCGCCAGCATCGCCATCCCGTCGAAGGCGGACACGTGGTTGGACGTCACGAGCTTCGCACCGGGGTGCTCGGGCGCGCCGTCGATGCGGACGGAGATCCCGGCGGCCCGGAGCAGGCAGCGCGACCACAGCTGCAGCAGGCGCCGCGCGGACCGCTCGGACGACCACCGGCTGGCCCACCCGAACGCGATCGCCACCAGGTGCGAGACCGCGACGGCGACCTGCCGCAGGGAGCGGTGCGCCACGCCGACGCGGGGCGGGGCGTCGTCCGGGGGCAGGCACGCGGGTCGGCAGCGGTTGTGCACGGTCACCAATCCATCGAGGTTCTGGACAGGAGCGGAACGTCCGCTGTGGACGATCCGCCCGAACGGGTGCACCATCGCGGCGCCGCCCCATCCTGCGATGCGTGTCCACTCCGGCGTTTCCCCCATCGGGAACGCCCCGTGCCGAAGTTTCCCGCGCGTCACCGCGAATTTGCCGCAATGTCCCCGCGCGTTCCGCGTGCACGGGGAGCTCCGCGTCGGAATCCACTCGATCGAGTGATCCTCGCGATTTCGGTCGTCCACCGCGCCGGACCCGCGCCTGCCCTCCACCGCACCGGTCGGGCCAGTTGCCGCGCGCCGGTGCTCGACGGCGCCGCTCGCGCACCGCGCCGCGCGCCGTTCCGCGCAGTCCGGGCGGTACGACGTTCGCCCGCCGCACGCGGGCGGTGGCATCATCGTGGTGGCACGTGCACCGGAAGGAACCGGCGAGCGGAGAGGACGCGTCGTTGGCTGAATCCCACCGCCCGCACCGCCGCGACCGGGTCGTGGTGATCGGGCTCGGCCGGTTCGGCGGCTCCCTGGCCGCGGAACTGACCGAGCGGGGCTCCGAAGTGCTCGCCCTGGACAACCGGCCGAACGTCATCCACCAGTTCGCCGATTCGGTCGCCTACGCCGCCGTCACCGACGCGACCGACCCGGAAAGCCTCCGGCAGCTCGACGTGCACCACTACCGCACCGCGGTCAACGCCATCGGTGACGACCTCGAGTCGAGCGTGCTGACCACGTCGAACCTGACGGACATGGGCCTCCCGCACATCTGGGCGAAGGCGGTGACCCGGCAGCACGCGCGCATCCTCGAGCGCGTCGGCGCCAACCACGTGGTCCTGCCGGAGCACGACATGGGCCGGCGCACCGCCCACCTGGTCACCGGGCGCATGCTGGACTACATCCAGCTCGAGGACGACTTCGCGATCGCCAAGACCCGCGCTCCGGCCGGTTCGCTCGACAAGCCGCTGGAGGAGAGCCGCATCCGCAGCCACTACCGCGTCACCATCGTCGGCATCAAACGCCCCGGCGAGGGCTTCACCTACGCCACGCAGCGCACGGTGCTGCACGCCGACGACCTGCTCATCATCTCCGGCCTGACCGGCGATGTCGAGCGCTTCGCCAACCTGACCTGAGCACCGGCGCCCGCAGGGTCCGGCGCACGGCGGCGCGGCGGGCTCACCTCAGGGCTGCGCGGGCATGTCCTTCAACGCCTCGGCGACGTCGACGAGGTCCTCCCCGGTCACGTCCGGTGGGGCGCACACGTCGGAGTAGTGCCCCTCGAGACGGCTGGCCCATCCCGCGGTGAGCCCGGCGCGCTTGGCGCCGTGGCAGTCGAAGGCGTGCACCGCCACGAGGGCGACCTCGTTCGCCGGCAGGCCGAGACGCCGCAACGTGTGCTCGTACACCCCGGTCACGGGTTTCCAGCCGGGCACGTCGGCCACCGTCAGGACCTCCTCGACGTAGCCGTCGAGACCGCTGCGGGAGAGGAAGCTCGTGGTGGCCTCGGTCGTGCCGTTGCTCAGGCACACCATCCGGAGCCCGGCCTCGGACAGCGTGCGCATCGCCGGTTCGGCGTCGGGGTGCGCCGGGAGCTCGGCCAGGCCCGCGAGGACGTAGTCCACCGCGTCGTCGTCGAGCTCCCCCCGCGACAACGTCCGCAGCGAGGTCGCCGCGACCGCGGGGAACGGCTCGTAGTCCCCGGTCAGCGTCAACGTCATGCCCTCGCGCAGCACCCGGTCGAACCAGTGCTCCAGCAGGTTGCCGGACAGGCCGACGTCGATGAAGCGGTCGCGGAGCGGGTCCAGGGACATCAGCGTCTCGATCACGTCGAACACCACTGCGTGCGGCCGGGTCGGCATGGAAGCTCCTCGCTGGATCGGTGCTCGCTCCGCCCGTCGCCGGGCGCGACCCCCGTCATCGTGCCACGCACGAGACCTCGGGTGTCCGTCCGCGCGGACCGCGGTCGCACTTCCCTCCGTTCGGAGGACGGACCCGGGCCGGAGCACGACCGCGCCCCGGAGGAGCGCCGCCGGTGGCTGCACGGGACCCGGCCCTCGCGCTGGAGACCGAGCCCGGGGTGCGGACGCTGGCCGCGGCTCGGCCGCAGCGGTCCGCCAGGCAAGCGGCGCAGCCGCTTTCCACCGCGTACCAGCCAATCCGCGGACTCCCCGACCGAGCGCGCCGGTTCAGGCCTCGCCACCGGTGCGGAAGCTCGGGGTGTGCCAGGTGTGCTCCGGCAGGAACTCCACGTCGTACTCGCGCGGCACGCGGGCGAAGTCCGCCGCGGCGGGGACGACGGGCTCCCGCGGCAGGCCGAGCTGCTCGGTCGGCACGCCCAGGTTCTCGAAGAACCGCTCGAAGGTGCCGCCCGGGCCGGCCGCCACGCCGACGATGCGGCTGTGGTGCCGTTCGATCCGGTAGGCGTGCGGGCAGTTCTTCGGCACGAACCCGAAGTCACCGGCGCCGAGCAGCTTCTCGTACTGCTCTCCGGCGGTGTTCTCGACGAACACGCGCACGGCACCGCCGGTGACGTAGAAGACCTCGTAGGTGTTCGGATGGCTGTGGGCCGGGATGACGTCGCCCTGCGGCCCCTCGCAGGTGAAGAAGTTGAACGTGCCCTCCGTCTGCTCCCCGCCGGCGTAGACGGTCACCAGATCGCCGAACAGGTGCGCGCGGTCTCCCCTCCCCTGCTCGACGAAGTACGGCGTTCCCGGTTCGGGCGGGATGTGCGAGCGCGAGCGGTGCGGCGTCGCGAACTCCATCGTCATGTGCCACCTCCTGCGACGTGTCACTGTCAGGTTACCTGACATATATCGTGCCGCGGGGACGCCGCCCGACCACCGCACCGCGAGGGACCATGAACGAGCCGAACCTGCCGCAACTGCTCACCGCGGCCAAGCGCTGGTTCGACGACGCGCTGCTCACCGGCATGCGCGAGGCCGGCGAACAGCCCGTGACCGCGGCCCAGGCGTCCGTGTTCGCCCACCTCGACCCGGACGGGACCTCGATCGCCGAACTCGCGCGCCGGATCGGAACCGCCCGGCAGTCGGCGCACCAGGCGGCGCACGCGCTCATCGCAGCGGGACTGCTCGAGCAGGTACCCGACCCCGGCTCGGCGCGCACCCGGCTGGTCCGCCGCACCGCCGAGGGCGAGCGCGTCCACCGCCGCGCGCTGCGGACGATCGGACACGTCGAAGACGCCCTCGCCGAGCGCATCGGCCGCGACGCGTTCACCGCCCTCCGCTCCGCCCTCGCCCAGCCGTGGGGCGAGCCGCCCGCAGTCCGCGAGGACTGAACACCGGAGCGCGCCGCAGCGCCCGCGGCCGCACCCCGCACCCCCAGCAACGCCACCCCGCGCCGCAGCAACGCCGCGGAGCACCGCACCGGGCCGTGCCCTGATCGCGGCACACGGCGCGCGCCGAGCCCGGCACTGGCGCATGGTGCACAGCGGGGTTTGCAACCCCGCTGCAACCCTTCTCACACACCTTTGTGACGAGTATCACTGGGACATGGAGCTGGTGACGCCGTGCTGGAGGCCGAGGCCGCGATGGGTGCGTCAACGATCGGTGTGATCGCCAACCCGATGTCCGGGCGCGACATCCGGCGGCTCGTCGCGCAGGCCTCGGTGTTCCCGAACGCCGAGAAGGCGAACATGGTGCTGCGGTTGATCTCCGCGGCGGGGCGGCTCGCGGTGGACCGCGTCCTCGTCTCCGCCGACGACACCGGGATCGCCGCGGCCGTGCGACGCGCGCACCTCAAGCAGCGCGACGCGGGCGCCCACCCCGAAGTCACCTTCCTGCGCCCCGAGGCCCCGGAGGGAACCGCCGCCGACACCCGCGATCTCGTGCGCCGGATGCGCGCGCAGGGCGCCGACGCGATCGCGCTGCTCGGCGGGGACGGCACGATCCGCGCCGCCGTCCCGGAACTCGGCGACACCCCGGTGCTGCCGCTGTCGACCGGGACGAACAACGCCTTCCCGCAGGTCTGGGAGGCCACCGTGGCGGGCGTGGCGATCAGCCTGCTCGCCACCGGTCGGATCGGTGCCGACGAGGCCGCCGGGCGCCCCAAGGTGCTGTGGGTGGAGTGCGGCCGGGCGCGGGAACCAGCCCTGGTCGACGTGTGCGTGTCCACCGAGACCGACGTGGGCGCCCGGGCCCTGTGGCGGGTGGGCGCGCTGCGCGAGCTGTACTGCACCTTCGCCCGGCCGCAGGCGATCGGCCTGTCCGCCGTCGCCGGCCAGCTCGACCCCACCGCCCCGGAGGACGAGCACGGCGTCGCGGTGCACCTGTCCGGCACCGCGCCGGCGCCGCGCTCGGTGCTCGCCCCGATCGCCCCGGGCCTGCTCGACACGGTCGGGGTGCTCGACACCTCGCGCATGACCGACGGGGTCAGCGCGCTGAGCACAGTTCCCGCGGGGACCGTGGCCCTCGACGGCGAGCGCGAGCTGGAGTTCGGCGGCGGCGACCCCGTCCGCATCACGCTGCGCCGCACCGGACCGCGCGTGGTCGACATCGGCACCGTCCTGCGGTTGGCGGCCGACCGCGGCCTTCTGCGCACCGAGGACGGCACCACCGGCGGGGCCGGCAGGACCGCCGCGGCGCGCGGCGCGGCCGCGCAGCGGGAAACGCAACCGGGCACAACGGCGTGTTGAGGAGCGCGATGAGCATCGAGGGGACCAACGCCGTCGTCACCGGAGCGGGGCGGGGCACCGGACGGGCGATCGCGCTCGGACGGCTGCAGCGGCCGGAGGACGTCGCCAGTTCCGTGTCCTACCTGGCCGGTCCCGACTCGGACCGCACGACCGGCCAGTCGGCGGTGATCGGCGGCGTGGTGGTGCGTTGAGCACGACCGTCGCACGACCACCGGTGAACGGGTCAATCCCACGTGGAGGAGGCACCGAGATGACCGAGACCCTCGCGGCACCGGGATCCCCGGATCTCGATTCGGCCGCACTGCACGAGGCCTACCGCACCATGCGCACGATCCGCGCGTTCGAGGAACGCGTGCACGAGGAGTTCGCCACCGGCGACATCCCCGGGTTCGTGCACCTCTACGCCGGCGAGGAGGCCTCGGCTGCCGGCGTGTGCGCGCACCTGGACGAGCGCGACACGATCGCCAGCACCCACCGCGGGCACGGGCACTGCATCGCCAAGGGCGTGGACCCCGCGGAGATGATGGCCGAGGTCTACGGCCGCAGCACCGGCTCGTGCCACGGCAAGGGCGGGTCGATGCACATCGCCGATCTGTCCAGGGGCATGCTCGGCGCCAACGGCATCGTCGGCGGCGGCCCGCCGCTGATCTGCGGTACCGCGTTGGCCGCCAAGCAGCGCGGCACCGGTGGTGTGGGCGTGGCCTTCTTCGGCGACGGCGCCAGCAACCAGGGCACCACGCTGGAGGCGATGAACCTCGCCGCGGTGTGGAACTTGCCGGCCGTGTTCGTCGCGGAGAACAACGGCTACGCCGAAGCGACCGCGAGCACGTGGTCGGTGGCGGCGGACAACATCGCCGACCGGGCCGCCGGTTTCGGCATGCCCGGCGTCATCGTCGACGGGTTCGACTTCTTCGCCGTGCACGAAGCCGCCGGCGAGGCCGTCGCCCGCGCCCGCGAGGGAGGTGGCCCCACGCTCATCGAGGTCACCTTCACCCGCTACTTCGGCCACTTCGAGGGCGACCAGCAGGCCTACCGCGGCGACGAGGTCGCGCGGGCGCGCGCCGAACGCGACTGCCTGCAGCGCTTCCGCGACCGGGTCACCGAAACCGGCCGCCTGTCCACATCGGACTTGGACGCGGTGGACGGCGAAGTGTCCGCGCTGATCGACGGCGCCGTGCAGCGGGCCAAGGAAGCGCCCAAACCCACCCGAGCCGACCTGGAAACCGACGTGTACGTCGCGTACTGAGCGAGGAGTTCGCAATGGCCAGGACGATCAGTTACCGCGAGGCGCTCAGCGAAGCGCTGCGGCAGGAGATGGAACGCGACGAGAACGTCATCGTCATGGGCGAGGACAACGCCGGAGGTGCCGGCGGGGCCGGGGCCGAGGACGCCTGGGGCGGTGTGCTCGGTGTGACCAAGGGACTGTACCACCAGTTCCCGGGACGCGTGCTGGACACTCCGATCACCGAGTCCGGGTTCATCGGTGCGGCGATCGGCGCGGCCACCCGCGGGATGCGCCCGGTCGCCGAGCTGATGTTCATGGACTTCATGGGCGTGTGCTTCGACCAGATCTTCAACCAGGCGGCGAAGTTCCGGTACATGTTCGGCGGCAAGGCCGTCACCCCCGTCGTCATCCGCACCATGTACGGGGCCGGGCTGCGCGCCGCCGCGCAGCACTCGCAGACGCTGTACGGGACGTTCACCTCCGTGCCCGGCCTGAAGGTCGTGGTGCCCTCGAACCCGTACGAGGCGAAGGGGTTGATGACCCAGGCGATCCGCGACGACGACCCGGTGATCTTCTGCGAGCACAAGACCATGTACGACACCTCCGGCGAAGTCCCGGAGGAGAGCTACACGATCCCGTTCGGCGAGGCCGAGTTCGTCCGCGAAGGCCGCGACGCCACGGTCGTGGCCATCGGCCGGATGGTCTCGGTGGCCGGCGACGCCGCCGAGGACCTGTCCTCCTCGGGCATCGAGTGCGAGGTGATCGACCCGCGCACCACCAGCCCGCTGGACATGGACTCGATCGTCGAGAGCGTCGAGCAGACCGGCCGGCTCGTGGTCGTCGACGAATCCACACCGCGGTGCAACGTGGCCACCGACATCTGCGCGCAGGTCGCCTCGCAGGCCTTCCACGCGCTGCGCGCACCGGTGCAGATGGTCACCGCCCCGCACACGCCGGTGCCGTTCTCCGACTCGCTGGAGGACCTCTACATCCCGGACGCGCAGCGCGTCGCGAACGCGGTGAAGACGACCGTCGAAGGGACGAGGTGAGCGGCGCATGGCCGACGACCGGATTCAACGGGTGGTCATGCCCAAATGGGGCCTGTCGATGAAGACGGGCAAGGTCACCGAGTGGATCGCCGCCGAAGGCGACGAGATCAGCTCCGGCGACGACCTCGCCGAGGTGGAGACCGACAAGATCGCGGGCACGATCGAGTCCACGTGGGAGGGGCAGCTGCGCCGGATCGTCGCCCGGGTCGGCTCCGACGCGCCCGTGGGAGCCACGATCGCCGTCATCGCCCCGCAGGAGGTCCCCGACGAGGAGGTCGACGCGGTGGCCACCGAGGCCGCCGAGCAGATCGCCGCCGGGGAGGTGGAGGAGGAGGCGGGCCCGCGCGTGGACACCGCCGACGTGGACGGCCGGTCGCTGAGCTACTCGGTGCTCGGCGAGGACGCCCCCGGCGAACCGCTGGTGCTGGTGCACGGCTACGGCGGGGACAAGAACTCCTGGCTGTTCGTGCAGGAACCCCTCGCCCAGCAGCGGCCGGTGTACGCGCTGGACCTGCCCGGCCACGGCGCCTCGGGCAAGGACCTCGGCGGCGGCGACGTGCTGGGCACGCTCACGCGGGCGGTCACCGGGTTCCTCGACGCGCTCGGCATCGCCCGCGCCCACCTCGTCGGGCACTCGCTCGGCGGAGCCGTGTCCGCCTCCGCGGCGGAAGCCGCCCCGCAGCGGGTCGCCTCGCTGACCCTGCTCGCCCCGGCCGGGTTCGGATCGCGGATCAACGCCGACTACGTCCGCGGGTTCGCCGCGGCGGGCACCCGCCGCGAGCTCAAACCGCACGTCGGCGAGCTGTTCGCCGACTCCTCGCAGGCCACGCGGCAGATCGTGGACGACCTGCTGAAGTACAAGCGGCTCGACGGGGTCGGCGAGGCGCTGTCGGCCCTGGTGGGGGCGCTCGTGGCCGAGGGCGACGTGCAGGCCGTGGACGTGCAGCGCCTCACCGCGGGACTGGACGTGCCGGTGATCGCGGTGTGGGGCGAGCAGGACCGGATCCTGCCCGCGGACAACGCGGCCGCCCTGCCCGAAGCGGTGCGGCTCACCCGCCTCGACGAGGCCGGCCACATGGTGCACATGGAAGCGCCGCGCTCGGTCGTCGAGGCCGTCGGCGCGGCCACCGGCGAGCGGTGACCGCGGGCGCGCCGGTGCCGTCCCCGGGAGCTGCCCGCCTCGGCCGGGGAGGGCAGCTCCGTGCCGCACCGGCCGGACCGCCGGACCGGATCGATCCGGTCCGCGGTCTCCGTGGCGCGTGCGCTGCGACGTCGGCAGAATCGGAGCCGCGCGCGCAGGAGGCGCGCCGCGGGCACCACGCCCCGCGCCACGTCCGAGGGAGACGCCGGTGCGTCGTGACCAGCTGGAACCCGCTGTGCCCACGGGCACGGACCCGCGCAGGTACGCGCGCGTGCTGGCGGCGGTGCACGAGGCGAC
Organism: Salinifilum aidingensis; assembly: GCF_054782015.1. Classification (NCBI taxonomy): domain Bacteria; kingdom Bacillati; phylum Actinomycetota; class Actinomycetes; order Pseudonocardiales; family Pseudonocardiaceae; genus Salinifilum; species Salinifilum aidingensis. The sequence goes on from NZ_BAAGTH010000008.1 coordinate 94,641, forward strand.
CCTGAGCGGCTCCTCCCCACCGGTGCGCCCGCGCGGCGTCATCGCGCAGTCCTGGTCACGCGTGCGGGCCGGCGGGCTCGACCCGGACCGCGGTTTCGACCCGGCCCCGCTGCCACCGGACGAGGTCGAGCGGCGGCGCCGCACCTGCAAGCTCGGCGAGCTCCTGCCCCAGCTGCGCGGCGAGCTCGTGGCCGTCGCCGACGCGGCCGCGCACATCATGGTCATCGCCGACGCCGACGGCCGCGTGCTGTGGCGCGACGGCAGCTCCGCGGTGCGCCGCCGGGCGGACGCGTTGACCTTCGTCGAGGGCGCCGACTGGAGCGAGCGCACCGTCGGCACGAACGCGATCGGCACCGCCCTGGCCACCGGCCGTCCCGTGCAGGTGTACTCCGCCGAGCACTACGTGCGCACGCACCACCCGTGGACCTGCTCGGCCTCACCGATCAACGACCCCGCCAGCGGTGCGGTCCTCGGCGTCGTCGACGTCAGCGGCCCGGCGGCCACGGTGCACGCGAGCACGCTCGCCCTGGTCGACGCGGTCGCCAAGCTCGGCGAGATGCACCTGCGCACCGCCCACCAGGAGGAACTGGAGCGGTTGCGGGCGGTCTCCGCCCCGCTGCTCGCCCGCGGCACCTCGCCCGCGCTCGTCGTCGACCGGCACGGCTGGGTCGCGGCGGTCTCCGGCACCACCCCGGTCGACCGCGTGCTGCTGCCCGAATTCGGTGAGGACGCCGAGACGTGGGTCCCGGCGCTGGGACCGTGCGCGGCCGAGCCGCTGCCCGGTGGCTGGTTGCTGCGGCCCGGCGGCGACGGGCCGCCGGCGTGCACCACCGCCCAGTTGGACCTGCGGCGGACGAGCGGCTGCACGCTCACCGTGAGCGGCCCCAGCGGCACGTGGGAGCACCGGCTGACCCCGCGCCACGCCGAGATCCTGTACGTGCTGGCGCGCACGCCCGAGGGGCGCAGCGCCGCCGCGCTGGCCGGGGACCTGTTCGGCGATGCCGACCGCACCACCACCACCCGCGCCGAGATGTCCCGGCTGCGGCGCCATCTCGGCGGGGTGCTCGCCCAGCGCCCGTACCGCTTCGACGAGCGCGTCGACGTGCGGGTGCTGCACCCGGAGCCACCCGCCGAACCGCTGCCGGAGAGCGCGGCCCCGGGGGTGCTGCGGTTGCGCACCTGTTGACACCCCGCGCGGGCCCGGCGCCGCGAACGCTCCCGCGGGAATCCACATCGGACTGGAGGCGGAGCCGGCCGGCGGAACCTCCCCGGAGTCACCGCCCGAGGTGCTCCAGCAGCAGCCGGTGCGGCGCGTCCGGGTCCGTGGTACCGACGCGCGGGATGCCGCGCACCCACTGGTGATCGGTCATGCCCGGGTTGTGGGTGCTCGTCCCGTCCGGCCAGAAGATCTGCGGGCTCCCCCGGATCGGCAGCTCGTGGCTGCGCCGGTAGTCCGCCAGCACGTCGGCGCGCACCGGTTCGGAGTCCCAGACGTCGAGGATCCGCCCCGCGTCGAGCTCGGGGTGGTGCTCCGCGGCGGCGGTGAGCACCTGCCACAGCCCCGCCCGGATGCTGATGTCCACACCGTCGCGGAAGTAGGCCAACCGCACGTGGTAGTCGACGTCCTCCGCGGCACGCGCGCCCTGCGCCCGACGGGCCGCGGCGATGAGCTCGAACGCGGGCATCGCCGTGGACGGCCGCGGCTCCTGTCCGAAGGCGGTGAACAGCTCCGGTTCGAGCGAGGCGAGCACGGCCGCCTCCACCGGCACGACGTCGTACGGGATGCCGCGCCCGTTGACCAGCTCCAGCGGCCACGCGCGCTGGTCGAGCACGACATCGAGGCCTTCGGCGTCGCGGGCGGCGCGCAGCCGGTGCACCGCCACCGCCGCCCACGGGCAGTGCACGTCCGACCAGACCACCACCGTCGTCATCGCCGCCGGTCCTCTCCGCGTTCGGTCACGGGTACCTGCGCGCACCATCGGAGCGCACCACCGGATCAATGCCGGTTCTACCACGGCCCCGCCACGTGCGCCCACCACCGCGGTTACCGGAATTTGACGTTTTCGTGATCTCGCTGATATTACTCCTTTCGAGCGAAACACGGGATCGCGACGGCATGCTCCCCGCCCGGACCCCGCCCTTGCCGACAACGCGCGGGGTCACCGTCCGACCCCTCGTTCGACGAGAGCGATGGAGACACCCCCGATGCCCCACTCCGCCCCGACCCGGAACCGCGTCGCCGCGGCCACGGCGCTGATCGCCGTCCTCGGCATCGGTTCCCCGGTCGCGAGCGCCGCCCCGGACCCGCCCGAGAACTCCTCGGAGGCCGCCCAGCGCCTCGAAGACCTGACGCGCAAGGCCGAGATCCTCACCGAGGACTACAAGAAGGCCCGGGAGGACCACGCCGCGCGGGAACGAGCCCATCAGCGGGCCGAATCCGCAGCAGCTCGTGCCGAGCGGACGGCGCAGCGCGCTCGTGCCGAGGAAAACGCGCTGCGCGGCAAGGTGGACGAGCTCACCGCCGCCTCCTACCAGGGGGCCCGGCTCAACCAGGTCCCCGCGTTGATGGCCAGCGGTGCCCCGGAGGACTACCTCGACCGGGCCGCGGTGCTGGACAAGCTCGCCGCCGACAACAACGAGGCGATCACCGAGCTGGCGAAGGCCACCCGGCAAGCCGAAGACGCTGAACACCAGGCGCGGAGATCCCGGGACGAGGCAGCCGCAGCCGCGGAGAAGGCCACTCGGCTGGAACGCGCGATCGCCCGGCGCAAGCAGGCGATGGACGAGCAGATCACCGCGGTCAAGCAGCAGTACCAGCGCCTCAGCGAGCAGGAGCAGCAGGCGCTCAGCGGCGATTCCACGAACGTCGGGGCGATCGATGGTTCGGGTGCGGCGGTGGCCGCGGTCAACGCCGCGTTGGGCAAGCAGGGCTCACCGTACGTCTGGGGCGCCAAGGGGCCGGACCAGTTCGACTGCTCCGGGCTGGTGCAGTGGTCTTACGAGCAAGCGGGCGTCGACCTGCCCGCCTCCACCCGCAGCCAGGTCAACGCGGGCCGCAGCGTGTCCCAGGGCGAGATCAAGCCCGGCGACGTCATCTTCTACTACAGCTCGGCCAGCCACAACGCGATCTACATCGGCAACGGGCAGGCGGTGCACGCACCGACCGAAGGCGAGGACGTCAAGGTCGACGACTACCAGGACATCGGCGACCTCCACTCCATCCGGCGGGTGGTCGGCTGACCTCTGAGCTCGTCGCTCGAGCCGGGACGCGGAGCCGAGCGGGCCCCGGGCGAGCCCGGAGGCAGGGGCTGAGCAAACAGTCGCACGATGCATTCGCGGCACACGCGCAGGAAATTCGGGTGCGCCAGCGCGGATGCGGGCTGTTCACGGCCCGCGCGGCGAGCGCGTCGGCACCGCGCGCCGCCTGCCCCGCGGGCCGACCCGCGTTGAGCCGCCCCGCACGGGTTCGGCGCGCTCGACCGGTCCCTACGGCTCGGAGGAGTCCTCGTCCGCGAGCTTCGAACGGAGCCGGTCGGCACCGGCGACCGACTGCAGCAACGTCGGATCGAGCGACCGACCTTGCGCATCGACGGTGAGCACCGAAACCGTGCCCGTGGTCTCCAGCACCACCGCAGCCACCTGCTCGGACCGGACCACTCCCGCCAGCCGCAATTTCGAGCGCAGGTCGTCGTCGGTCATGCGGGCGCGCGCCAGGTTCCCGGTCAGCACCGTTGTGCCGTCCATCAGCAGCAGCGGGCGACTGTCCACGGTCCGTTCGACGCGTTTCCGCCGGCGCAAGTAGGCGATCCCGGCTTGCACCGCGAACAGCACCGCGAGCGCCACGACTCCCTGCAGCAGCGACGTGGACGTGCTCACCGCCGTCGTCGCGGACATCGACCCGAAGATGACCGTGGCGGCCAGGTCGAAGTTCGTCATCTCGGCGAACGAGCGCAACCCGGCGATCCGGGAGAACAGGATCAGCGCCAAGTACACGCCGATCGTGCTGATCACGACCACCGCGATCGTGTTCCCCGAGCTTCCCAGCTGAGACAGCAAAACCCATCACATCCTTCCCGCACCTGCTGATCGCGCGGCATTCCGGATACCCCGGAGGAGCAACGATCCAACGATCCCGTCCGAGTTCCGCGATCGACCTGCCGGGGGTGCAGGCAGGACGGTGTCACGGCGCGTGCGCACTCGCCACGGGCCGCGGGTGTCCGCTGTAGACGCAGCAGTTCCCCGGCCCCGGCGCTGGTCGCGCGCTCCGGCTGCTCCGCTCCGTCACCGGGCCGAGCCGGGAAGCCCTCGACCTGGATGGAACAGCTCGGGCACAGCTCCACCGGGCGGCACGGGCGTCTGCCCCTGCTCGACGACAGCAAGCGGGAGATGTCGAGCCGGAGGGACCGCTCCCGCAACGGCGGTTGAGGGCAGGCGCGGATGTGAGCACATGATCCTGGAGAGCACGTGCTCGGCGTGCGAGACTGAGCTCGTGGCTCATCATCCGGTCGATATCGCCGAGAAGTTGTCCCTGTTCTCCGAACACTGGTCGCCGAAGACGGTAGCTCGGCTCAACGACCACGAGATCAAGCTCGTGAAAGTCGAAGGCGAGTTCGTCTGGCACACCCATGACGACACCGACGAGCTGTTCCTGGTCATCGACGGGGAGTTGACGATCCAGATGCGCGACGAAGACGTGCGTCTGCGACCTGGTCAGCTGTTCGTCGTTCCTCGGGGCGTGGAGCATTGCCCGATCGCCCGAGGCGAGGTTCACGCGATGCTCGTGGAACCAGTCGGTGTGGTCAACACCGGCGACGCGGAGAGTTCACTGACTGCTGCACACGACGACTCGTTCGCGTAGCTTCGGAATATCCGCAGGTCACCCTGCCGATGCGCATGCGCCACCATCCCGCTGTCCTCGCCGCCGCACTGCCGGGGTTATCGGTGTCAACCCGGGACCGCCACCTGCCCACTCGGCACCGCGCTCGCGAGTCGTTCCGGGTTGACCCCGATGTTCCCGGCTTTGTTCACGCGGCGGCAGCGGGAGGGACGGCCATGACCACCGAACCCGCCGGCCGCTCGTGCTGGGCGCAACGCTGCGTCCTTCAAGTCCGCTCCCGCGAGACGCGCCGCGCGAGCCAAGCCGGCGGCGACCGACCGGCGCAGAGCGGAGCCTGCGGAGCGGCGCGCCAAGTCGCCCGGCTCTTGGCCGCGTCCGCCCCGCTTCGCGGGGCGGCTTGAAGACGTGCAGAAAGTTCTCACAGCACGGGCACCGGCGGCGCTGTGCGGTCCCGGGAGATGCTTGACACACCGGTCTCACCTGATGCTTCACAGGGGGCCTCATCGGCTTGGCCGTCACACGCCGCGGACCGGGGCCTTCGTATCACTGGTGGCGTAACGGTTGGCCCCCTTCAGGGAGATTTTCACCGCACTAGGCATGTGAGACATCCCTGGTCAGTGACGTACCAGTTCATGACTCCCTCGCGTTCGCACACCAGACCGCGGCTGTCTCAGTGGGAGTTCCGCTATTGACGCACGGTCACGTGCCCCGGGGCGCGAGCACGGTGGGGCGGTATTCGACCAGTTGAGTACGCCCGTCGAAGGTGCGGTGGTCGATCATCTCGAGGGCGACGTCCGGGTAACCGTCGTAGATGCGCTCGGCTCCCGTGGCGCCGGTGATCACCGGGAACATGACCACTCGGAAGCGATCGACGAGTCCGGCTCCTAGTAGCGACCGGCACAGGCTGAGGCTGCCGATCGTGCTCAGGAGCCCCGAGCCGTTCTCCTTCATGGCGCGGACCGTCTCGACGGCGTCGTCGCGGACGAGCGTGGAGTTGGCCCACGTCAGTGGCTCCTCGAGCGAGGAGGAGAACACCACCTTGGGCGCTTGCGTGAGCTCGTCGACGGACGCCTCTTCTTCGGCCCTGAACTCGTCCAGGCCCTCCGGGACCTCGCCGGCGGCGAAGCCTGACATCTGGCGGTAGGTGTTCGCTCCCATCAGGTAGGTGGCCTCGGGCTGCTCGCCGACCCAACCGAGATATTCGGGTCCTTCCAGCCCCCACCATCCTGGCCAGCCCTCACCTGAAGCGCAGCCGTCGAGGGAGGTGATGAAGTCTACGAGGAGTTCAGACATGGTCGTGACCTTTCTGCGCCGTCGGTGGCCGCCCGATGCGTCATGGCCCCCGGCGTTACAAGGTTGGACGGGCGGTGAGTCCAGAACTCATCGCTGAAGCGGCCACTGGCGACCGCGCTGCCTGATGCGATGCCGGGGGATAATGCCGCGCGCACCTCGAAGAGCATGCCTCACCAGCGTGGTGGGCACGAGCGTGACGCGCAGCCGGTCGGCCGCGTGCTTGGCGATCGCTGGTCGAGCACTGCGGAGGTTCACCCGCGTGCCTGATGCGGCGTCGAGACGAGCGGCTCATACGCGTCCCGCTGGTCGATCCCCCGACGAGACAGGCCGGGAGGTCGAGTCCTTGGTCCTGTCCAGTCGGGGAGCGTCCGCGGGGGTTGATGTTGGACCCGAACAGCGGGCCAGTGCCCGCCCTGCACAGCCCTCACGTCAAGCACCAGGTGGAACCACAACGTCAACCATCACCCGAGACCCAACAAGGCACCGGCGAGGCTGTGCGGTCTCGGGAGATGCTTGGCACACCGATCTCACCTGATGGACGGCAGTGAGCCAGTTCCACTTCGGTTCAACCTGCGTGGCTGGGTTGCGCTCAGGTCACGGCGGTGTTTTCCGCGTTCCTACCTGCAGGCTACGCGGGCTTGTAGAGTGCTTCTGGATCAAGACCGATCGAGACCCAGCTTGGGGGACGGATGGCCGAGAACACGACCGTTCCGAACGCCGCGCCGCCGCTGCCGTTGCCGACGACGCTCGGCAGCGAGACCACCACGGCCGAGCCGGCTGCCGCACCGTTGACGGGTTTTGCCGTGGCGCGCCGGTTGGTGACGGTGAACACGCACGTCAACGACGGCAGCGGTGGAGCGGAGCAACCCTCGTTCAGCGTCGATGTCGAGCAGGTCCCCGGACTCGTCGAGCAGCACGAGAAGGCGAGGGACAAGTTGCACGACATCCTGCGGAAGACCACCGACTTGCAGCAGGTTGAGGGGCCGGGAACTGACGAGGTCAGCCAGAAGCTGCCGCAGCCCTTGGGCGACGTGACCGGCGAGGATCCCGGCAAGCTCGCCTGGGTTGTGAACAAGACGATCGAGCGCTTGGGATGACGCGCCCGAAACGCGGCATTTTTGCGGGTGCGTCGACAAGGTAGCCGAGAAGTTAGAGGGTCTTCGGGCCTGAATCACCGGCCGGCACAGCGTCCACGAAGTTTTGATGAGGACGATTGATGATTACGTAGGTTCCATCTTCGGAAGCACGGGCTTGGACCAAGCGAGGCACGGATGCTGCGGAGAACACGAACGCCGAGCTGAGCAGCAGCGCGAACCCAAGTACAGCGAATCCGCCAAGCACAGCGCTCTGACGATTAATGATGGCAGCTGCTATGAACGCACCCAAGATCAGTACGAGTGCCAGCCAGAACACGACCTGCGTGAGCGTGAACAAAATCATCCGCGTCCGTGCGCACCGCTCGCAGAGCGGCCAGTCACGCACGCCGACGATCTGCACTTTCCGCGCCTTCTCACCAAGACGGCCGGCCACACCGAGAGCGTTGGCACTCATGAAACGGCTTCCCTGCGGCTGAGCGCGCGACTGGAGCGCGAAGTCCCGCCGCCGAAAAGCAGGGCGCCCGTGTCGAACGCAGTACGGTGGCAAGCTAGCAGGCGTGCCAACCATCTCCGCCGACAAGACGAGCCCTTGCCGCTCCATCTGCCCTCCAGTGCTCATCAGACCGTTACTGCTACTCAGCATGACATTCTGGAAAACAGTACCAGGAAGATGATAAGTTGCCAACAATGCAGCGCAGCCACCAAGAACGGTACCGAGGTGACTCGTGGGCTTCAAAGCGAACCACAAAAGTATCCAGCAATTTGGCGAAGAACTGAACGGCCTGGTCGGCGATTCCCGAGAAGCTGAATCGTACACCGAAAAGTGGCTCTCATTCGGTTACTCCGAAGGCCGCATGTTCATTGCTGCTGTCGAGGCAGCGGAAAACGCCAAACTGATTCGCGTCTACCTGAGCAAGATCGAACGCGGTGAGCGCGACGTCCGCCGGTTGGACGTCATCTCGGACGTGGCTCGTGCGCTGCGGGTGACCGTGGCCGACCTGTTCGGCCAACCGGTGCTCATGGAGGACGACGAGGACCACGACGACATCCCGGCCGTGCGCGATGCCCTCATGTCCCCGCGCCGGTTGTCCCGCACCCTGTTCGGCACTGCTGCCCCGCCGGTCAACGTCAACCCGTCGGCCTCGGTTCACTTCGTCGAGCAGGCCTGGGACAGCTACCAGTCCGGATATCTCGGGCGCGCGGTCTCCTCGCTGTCCGGCCTCGTCGAAACGGCGCAGCAGCTCGAGGATGCGGCGAACGCGAGTGAGGGCGACGTGCAGGCGTGTTGAGGCCGTCTCAGCCCGGACGCACCACCTCGCCGCCACCGCGCTGAGCGAGGTCGGCGAGGCCGACCTGTCCTGGATCGCTGCCGAACGAGCCATGCAGGCCGCCGACCGCTCCGGGGATCCGCTCGTGCTGGCTTCGGCATCGCGGGCCGGAACGCACGCGCTCCTGGCGGTCGGCCGGTTCGACGACGTGCTGTCGCTGGGCAACACCGCCTCGGAATGGCTGGCTCCGCAGATGGCCAGGCGCGATCCGTCCGCGCTGAGCCTGTACGGCATGTTGCACCTGCGCACCGCCATCGCGGCCGCTCGGCGGCAGAATCGTCAGACCGCGACGGAGCTGCTGCGGCGGGCTTCCTCCGCTGCGCGGAGCCTCAACGAGGACGGCAACTGCTGGCAGACCGCTTCGGTCCCACGAACGTCGAACTGCACCGCATGGCAGCCGCTCTGGACCTCGGCGATGTGCCTTGCGTCGTCGAGCACGGCCCCTCGGTCGTGGTGGACCATCTCCCCGTGGAACGACGCGTGACGCACATGATCGACGTCGCACGGGCACAGAGCATGATCGCCGACGACGAACCGGCGTTGCAGTACTTGCTGTCCGCTGAGCGGGCCGCACCGAGCTCGTGCGGCACAATCCCGGCGTGCGCGAAACCGTCAAGGCGATGCACCGCCGCGCGCCCGCCACCGGCGGGGCGAAGTCCTCGCCCCTGGCCGGGCTCGCCGAGCGTTGCAGGTCGCAGTGAGCGGAACGCGCCCACGCTGGGCCTGCTCGTGACCGCGGCCGGCAGCCGGGCAGCCAGGGGCAAGGTGCTCTCCCCGCGGACCGCGCGCTGCATCCACGCGGTCCTGCGCAGCGCGTTGCAGCACGCCGTGCGCGAGGAACTGAGCGGTCGCAACGTCGCCGAGCTCGTGTCACCGCCGAGCACCACCGACCACGAGGTCGCCCCGATGGAACCGCGACGCCCGCCGGCTGGTCGAGCACGCCCAGCAGCGCTGGCTGTGCGCCCTCTGGTTGATCTACCTCGCCACCGGGCTGCGCCGGGGTGGAGCCCTGGGCCTGGCCTGGTCGGACGTGGACCTGTCCACCGGCGAACTGCGCGTGCGCCGCACCGTCCAGCGGGTCAAGGGCCGGATCGTGTTCGGCGAGCCGCAGCGTCAACCGGGTGCTCGGGTCGCTGCTGAAGACCGCCGAACTGGAACACGTGCGCGTGCACGACCTGCGGCACACCGGTGCGATGTTCCTGAAGACGCACGACGCGAGTGACCGCGAGGTCATGGAGCAGCTCGGGCACAGCTCCATCGGCGTGACCATGAACATCTACGCCCACGTGCTCGACGACAGCAAGCAGGAGATGTCGAGCCGGATGGACCGCTTCCTGAGCGAGGACTGATGTCACCCGTCGATGTCAAAACGGGCCGCCGGTGTGTGCCGGCGGCCCGCTCGCGCTGGTCGGGACGGCGGGATTTGAACCCACGACCCCCTGACCCCCAGTAGTGCTTGGTTGGAGTCATCGCAGTTCACGCGCGGTGCGCGGTCCATGAGCGACGTTGGTCGACCAGCGGATCGTTCGGGGCCGTGCACCGCGTGTGGTCCCCACATGGTCCCCAGACGACGACACGCACTCGCCTCCATCCCGCTGTCCTTGCCGCCTCACTGCCGGGGTTATCGGTGTCAACCCGGAACCACCACCCGCAGGGCCTGCACCGCGCTCGCGAGCCGTTCCGGGTTGACTCCGATGTTCCCGGCTTTGATCATGCGGCGGCAGCGGGATGGACGGCCAGCACCAGGCCGGTGCCGACCACGCCAGCAGAGTACTGTGCGCAACGTTTTGCGGCTTCACAGCAAACCGCGATGCTGGCCGCGCGAAGCCAAGCCGGCGGCGACCGGCCGGCGCAGAGCGGAGCCCGCGGAGCGGCGCGCCAGGTCGCCCGGCCCTTGGCCGCGTCCGCCCCGCTTCGCGGGGCGGCTTGAAGACGTACAGAAAGTTCTCACAGCACGGACGCCGACACGGTTGTGCGGTCCCGGGAGATGCTTGACACACCGGTCTCACCTGATGCTTGACAGGGGGCCTGATCGGCTTTGCTGATTGCCGTCCTGGTGGCGGTGATCGGGAGGCCAGATTGGCTCTGGTGAAGTTGTCGGTTGTCGAGCAGCGGTATCGGGCCGTCTTGGCGGTCGAGCGTGGTGAACCGAAGCAGGCCGTGGCGGCCCAGTGCGGCGTCTCCCGGCAGACGTTGCATACCTGGTAGAATCGTCTTGCATGAATGTTCTATTAAAACACGAAGGATATTCACTATCGCTTCGTTTTTCGTGTTGCAGAGTATTGATCCCCAGAAAAATCCCCTACCCACAAATCCTCATTCAAAAGCGCCAGCAAAGTCTTTTCGTGCTCCTTGCTGAAAACTAGGCGTCCATCTTTTATGATTTCATTCGGATCTAATCCGTTTTCTAGGGCACTCTTCTTTAGAATCTCAATTGTTAGGTACTTCAAATTGCTTCCATTTCGGATGCTATATGCGCGACGTCGATAGGATGAATTCTCTCGAATCCTCCTCTTTAAGTATTCTACTCCCTCTAGCTCTACTGGAAGTTCGTCTGCGATATCATCAGCCCACTTCTGAGCTTGCTCAAGCACAGCCTCACTATCCCGGAATATATCCTCAAATTTATTCTGATCGAGAATATTTATACTGTTAGGGGTAAACACAACGTCGAAATTGTTGTCGAAAGACAGGATCGGATCTTCGACCCTGTCCAGGGTTTCGTCAAACCAGCGCGTCACGATGCTCTTCGTTGCAAGCTTTACCGGATTCACCCTTCGGATAAACATATAGCGATTATCTAGATCGTCGCCAATAATTAGTGCATACAACACAAAAGACTGTCGCTTCAGTTCACCTTGAGAGACAACAGGGAGCGAGTCCCCTTTCCATATCTCATCCAGCAAATCCGAATCGAAAACTTCTTCTCGATCTGTTGTTAGGTAATATACCTCATCATCTTTCTCTCCATTTGGGTCGTATGTACGCCCATTTCCTTCTTCGATTTTCTGTAGTGTAGCTTCCGCGTACCCTCTCAACAGCTCAACAACTTCACCTCCTGACTTAACAAGACGTCCTGTCGCTTTTTTCCTGTCTCGCCAAGCAACAACTAGACAGGCAGGACTTTTATCTTCTTTCATCGCAAATCCTCCATATAGATAGACGGATAATATGCTAACAACGGCCCGGCGGCCGATTTATTAGAACCGGGTCCTTAAACCTAGTTGCTCGTATCTCGTCCCCCTTGCCAACTGATTGTCGAGTTATCATATAAGCACGCAATCCATTGCTGTCCAATATAGATTGGATCTTGTATCCAAACAAGTACAGAAGGGGGTTTATTTGCACTATCGAAGAATGTAGGTATATTGATGCCACGACCACCATGAATCCAACATATGCGATAAAATCTCGTGCTGAAGGAGTGGACACCGTGACAAAAGGAAGCAAATAGGTTCCAAGATATGCACCTGCCTCAGCTCCAGCATCCCGCGCCTCCTCTATGCGATGTATACCCGGGGGGATACGGCTCCTTCGATGTAGAAATAATAACAACACAAGAGAAATTACCCCCAAGCTAGCTAAGAAAACGCAAACGAGCACCAATTTGACCGAGTCAAACCTGATTGCCAGGAGGGCAAACAGTGGCGCATAAGAAGAAAAAAGAAGCAGAGGCTTCGCTAGCACGCTAATTCCTTGTCGTAAGTTACACCATAAGATCCACCCTTTCGGATGCGACTAACTTCCTAGGGCGGCAGACTTACCCTGCTTTCGCCTACACGGAGACCCAATCGGATCTCTAAACAGAACACCTAGCATTATCCAGGATTCAATGCCGCACCTTAACATGTAATCGAATTCCTTCCGTAAGATGATCTTGGTCTAGATCTTACGCCGTGTCAAGGTCTTCATCAGATCTACTAAGTGTGCGTTCCCATGTTGCTCCGTCTGAGTGATCACGGGTGATGATAAGTAGAAACCCGCATCCCCGCGTAGCTGATCGTCCGGTACGGTGCGTCTCCGGTACAGATCAGTGATCTTCTGTGGGGAGGCTTCCAGGGTGAACGTGCGGGTTGAGCCGGCAACGCTGTCTGCGCTGGCAGGCGGGATCGAACGGTCCACCAGCGAGCTCGGGCAGGCGCAACCACCAGCGACTCCGGACCTCGGTCCGTCGAGCGCGGCCGCTGCCGCCACGGTGGCCGATCTGCTGCGCGTCACCGCCGGGTTCGTCGAGACCCTGCACCGGGGTGCCTCCGACCTGGATGCCAACAAGGCCGACTACACCTCCACCGACGACAACAACGCGGGACTCTTCCACAACCTGGGGCAGTGACAACCGATGACGCTGAACACCTACGTCGCCGGCAACCCCGGCGAGGCACGCTCGTTCGCGCGGGAACTGCGCAAGCTCGGCGGAGGCACCGAGAGCTCGGCGACCGGCGTACACCAGGCGCGTACCCGTGCTGCTGGCGAGTGGGAAGGTGCCGCTTCGGAGTCGTTCCAGGGCTGGGCGAAGACGCAAGGCACCGATGGCGACCGGCTCGCCGAGGTGTATCCCACGGTGGCGCGCGCCCATGAGGCGTGGGCTGATGAGATCGACACTGTGCAGGCGCGGATGGAGCAGGCCAAGCAGGTGGCCCGGGACGGTGGCCTCAAGCTCATGGGGGAGAACCTCATCCTGCCGCCGAAGGGGCCGGAGATGAGCAAGCCCGAGCCGCTCAAGGGGAGAGCGACCGCTGCCCAGTCCGAGCAGTACTTGAAGGATAAGGCGGCCTACGAGGCGGCCCTGGCCGAGATGCACCGGCAGCAAGCCGTGTGGGAAGAAGCCAAGGCCACCGTCGAAGGCGCCCGGCAGAAGGAATGTGCCGCCCACGAGACGTTCGTCAACGCCATAGACCAGGCCAAGGCCCAGCTCAAGGACATCGGCCAAGTGGAGAAGTGGGCCCAGGACGGTGTCCACCCGGCCAGCGGTGCCGCTGGTGGACTCGCTCAGGCTGCTACCGAGATGGAGTCGAGCGCCACCAACGCCACTAAGGGTCTGTTGGAGAAGGCGCTGGTTAACAGTCCAGCAGCTGTCAGCGCAGCATGGGCGTCGATGTCCACAGCCCAGCGCACCGACCTGGTCGATCGCTTCCCCAAAATGGTCGGGGATGCTGATGGTTTGCCGACCCCGGTACGACATCAGGCCAACGTCTCCCTCCTCAACCAACAGCGCAACAACTTGATCCAGCGCTTGAAGATCGTGAAAGCGAACCTGCGGGCGAACCCCCGTATGCCTCTGGGTGGTGAAAAGCGGCAGCTCGAGGATGCACTCGCGGGCCTGGATCAGGTGGCTGAAACCGCAAAGCGCCCGGATAAGTACCTTCTGTCGATCGACTCAACCGCGAACAATCGGGGGCAGGTCATCATCGCATCCGGCAACCCCGACACGGCGGACAACGTGTCGACAGTGGTTCCGGGAACGTTCTCAGACCTTGGCGACGCGATGAACTACGTCGGACACGGCGAGGACATCAAAGGGAAGGCCGAACAGTTCGCACTCAACGAGTCTTTCGCGAACGTCACATACGTTGATTACGAATCGCCGTCTCAGCTGTATTACGCTGGCGCGGACCGCTACGCCGACAGTGCCTCCGAGGACATCGCTAAGTTCCAGGAGGGGCTTCGAGCCTCCCACGAGGGCGATGCGCCAAGCCATAACACGATCATCGGCCACAGCTACGGCACCACGGCCATCGGTTACGCTGCTCAAGACCATGGTCTGCCGGTCGACGACATGGTTCTCCTCGGCTCTCCCGGCACCGGGGCATACCACGCGAGCCAGCTGGGCGTTCCACCGGAACACATCTGGGTTGGCATGAATGGCTTCGACGAGATCAAGGCCGTGCCGAACGGCTGGTTCGGAACAGACCCCGCCGACCCACTGTTCGGCGCATCCGAGTTGCCCACCGAGACCTTCTCCCGTCACAGCGACTACTTCACGGACGAGAAGACCGTTGATCGCATGGGACGTGTGGTTGCCGGCCAGGCAACAGGGAGCCCGCAACCACTGCACCCTGAAGGACGCTAATTGACCAGTGAAGCGAGCAAGCAAGACAGCAACTACAGCGGGCGCGGCTACCATGTGCTTGGCTGGGCAATGATGGTCATCGCCTTGACACTCACGGTCTTCGAGGCCGTTACGGGCGCGTTCGATAACCTCGGCGGAGTACCAACAGAGCAGTATGACGGCAGTGAGCGTGCCCAGGACCAGATGAACGGGGTCTTCATGCTCATCATCGTATTTCCGCTGTGGACTGCGGGGGGATTTCTCGCGCGGAAACAGACATCCTCATCCTCGTTCTACGCCAGCCTGCTGTTCGGACTTGCCGTTGGCGGCGCTATCGTGATCCTGGCTATCATTGGCCGACTCTTCACCCTGGGATGAACAGACCTCTTCGCCGTGTTTAACATGCACGCCGAGACACTATGATCGGCGCGCTGCCGAGTGTGAGTGAGGATGAGTGATCCGCCCCTGTCATGGTGGATGTTGGCTACTGGGAAGCCTGGGGCCTGTGGTGGTCGGGCACCAAGCTCGAAGACTTCGCGATGTGGGGACTTCCGCTGCTGTGGTGGGCACGCATCGGGAAGCTCCTCCAGTTCACTGGCGGCGCTGTCGTCGTCCTAGACCTTATTGGCCCCGAGCGGTTTACACGGTTCGCAGACTGGCTGGCTCAGTTCAGCAGCTGGTTTTCCAGAATACGCTCCGCAATACGCAGAAAGGCATACAAAAAGAGCAAGGAAAAACTAAAAAGGGTTGACACCGAGGCAGAATCCCTCCTTCTCCATAAGACCTGGAAAGCCATGCTAGCGTGGGATGCCCTGGGTATACTGACCCTTGGCCCAGCTTACCTCGCAGGGCTATATTTTATAGTCAACTCCACAGGAGACGACCCTCTTTACCAAAAGATCATTAGCTATATTCTTGCCCTATTCTGGCAATGGGCCGTATTGGCTGCCTATGCGCTGTTTGGCCAACATCTAGTGCAGGCCGTTGCTGCGATCATCCGCCTCGGAAAATTTCGCCATGCTGCCCAGTGGGCAGGATTTGTGCTCATCGTCATGGGATTTCACTTCGACCTCCTTGCATCGTAAACCAAGAACTTGATCGCATCGTTACTTCCTCTTGCACCTGTTTGGTGTATGCGCCATCGCTTTTCCGCGGGTAGGATTGGATCTATGCGTGGAGCCGGTGACCAGATGACCGTCGGGGAACGGATCAAGTTCTACCGGCGGCGGCGCGGTCTGACTCAGGAGGTCCTCGCCAACCTGGTTGGTCGCAAGGTGGACTGGCTGAGCAAGATCGAGCGCGGTGAGCGGGAGGTCCGCAGGCTGGACGTCGTCTCGGACGTGGCTCGTGCACTGCGGGTGACCGTGGCGGACCTGTTCGGTCAGCCGGTGCTCATGGAAGACGATGAGGACCACGACGACATCCCGGCCGTGCGCGATGCCCTCATGTCCCCGCGGCGGCTGTCGCGGACCTTGTTCGGGACCGCTGCCCCGCCGGTCAACGTGAACCCTGCCGCCTCGGCGCACTTCGTCGAGCAGGCCTGGGACGGCTACCAGTCGGGCCGGCTCGGCCGCGTGGTCTCCTCGCTGCCCGGCCTCATCGAGACGGCGCAGCAGCTCGAGGAAGCCGCGAACGCCGGTGAGGGCGACGTATCGGCGTGCTGGGCCGTCTCCGCACGCACGCACCACCTCGCCGCCACAGCGTTGAGCAAGGTCGGTGAAGCCGACCTGTCCTGGATCGCCGCGGAACGAGCCATGCAGGCCGCCGACCACTCCGGCGACCCGCTCGTGCTGGCCTCTGCGTCACGAGCCGGCACGCACGCGCTGTTGGCCGTCGGCCGGTTCGACGACGCGTTGTCGCTGGGCAACACCGCCTCGGAGTGGCTCGCCCCGCAGATGGCCAGGCGCGATCCCTCCGCGCTGAGCCTGTACGGCATGCTGCACCTGCGCACCGCCATCGCGGCCGCTCGGCGGCAGGACCGCCAGACCGCGACGGAGCTGCTGCGGCAGGCTTCCTCCGCTGCGCGGAGCCTCAACGAGGACGGCAACTACTGGCAGACCGGGTTCGGCCCGACCAACGTCGAGCTGCACCGCCTGGCCGCTGCGCTCGACCTGGGTGACGTGCCTTACGTCGTCGAGCACGGACCGTCGGTCGTGGTGGATCATCTCCCCGTGGAACGACGCGTGACGCACATGATCGACGTCGCCCGGGCGAAGAGCATGGTCGCCGAAGACGAACCGGCGTTGCAGTACCTGCTCTCCGCTGAGCAGGCCGCACCGCAGCTCGTGCGACACAACCCCGGCGTGCGCGAAACCGTCAAGGCGATGCACCGCCGAGCGCCCATCACCGGCGGTGCGAAGTCCTCTCCCCTCGCCGGGCTCGCAGAGCGTTGCAGGGCGTTGCAGTGACCGGAGAGCGCCCCACGCTCGGCCTGCTGGTGACCGCTGCCGGCGGGACTGAACGCATCCGGGAGAAGTTCGTGCAGCCGGCCATCGAGGCTGGCTGGTCGGTGGCCATCATCGTCAGCCCGACGGCCGCGACCTGGCTTGACGACCTCGGTGAGAGGCAACGGCTCGAGGTGACGACCGGTTACGAGGTTCGCGTACAACCCCGCATGCCCGGGGAAGCAAGCCCGCACCCGCCGATCGACGTCTACGCGGTCATCCCCGCCAGCGCCAACACCGTCGCCAAACTCGCCCTCGGCCTGGCGGACAACCAGCTCCTGACAGCCGCATGCGAGGCCATCGGCGGCCAGAGCGTGCCCGTGGTGGTCTTCCCGCGCGTCAACGCCGCCCACGCTCGACAGCCCATGTGGGAACAGCACATCACCGCGCTCCGCAGCGTCGGCGTCCACCTCGTCTACGGTGAACACGTCTGGCCGCTGCACGAGCCGAGGCAGGCCCCGCCCGGCAAAGAAGAGCCGTGGCCTGCGCTTTTGCAGGCGGTCAACGACGCCTACGTGAACCGTCCAGACCCCGCGTAAACCTACCCGGACAGTTTGTCCGGGTCATGATCCCTCCTCGGCGGTCTACTGGTGTCACTCCGCGATGACGGAGCTTCCACCGAGAAGAGACCGAGCCGAGGAGGGCTTTGTCATGCGTCTGCTTGTTGATACGTCGCACGTGTCGTTCACCGTGGGCCGCGAAGCCACGCCGAAGAACGACCAGAACGGGATTCAGCGCACCGACCGCAACACGAAGGAACCATTGTTCGCTGTGCAGCTGGTTGCCGTAGACGAAGGCGGGGCCGAGGTCATCAACGTGACCGTCGCGGGAGCCAACCCGCCTCAGGTCGCGAAGGGTCAGGCCGTCAACCCGGCAGAACTTCAGGCGATTCCCTGGGCACAGAACGGTCGCAACGGTGTGGCGTTCCGCGCCAGCTCCATCACCCCTGTCTCCACCCCGAGCTCGAGCAAGTCGGCGTCGTCGAGCCAGTCGTCCTGACGCCTCCCATCGGTGAACTGACCACCAGGAACAACGATGACGCACTCCGATGACACCGCAGCATCCGAGTTGTGGAAGCAATGGGAAGCGCTCTGCGCAGAGCAGCACTCATGGAGCGTCTTCTACGTCAACCGCTTTCGACGTGCCAACGAGATCGGCCAGCACGACTTCGACGCCTTGAGTGAGATCAATTGGGCCCGTCACGTCCTGGATGGGCTGGCCTCGCTGGCTATGGCCAAATACGAATTCGCACGTGCCGGTGTGGATCACTCGCAGATCTCGACACCGCGTTTGTAACCAGCTGCGAAGGTCCGGGACCGGCTGTGGTTCTTGGCGGTTCCGTCGCCGGTCCCGACCCTTCGTCTTCCTCATTCGACTCTGCCTAGGAGGGCTACGAGTCATGCCCAAGTCTAGCCGCGCCCAACGTCAGCCCGCGAGCGGCGACGTCTCCGTCTCCGAACTGCTGCCCCGACCGCAGCAGTCGCTCGCGGTCAGAATTCTCGGCCTGCTCTTGCGGTGCCGCACCGAGTTGACCGCTGTGGCACTCCTGATCGCTGCGTTCCTCTGGGTCGATTCGTTCGGCAACCCCGTCGTGACGTGGGTAGTGATGCTCGGCGTGCCCGCCGCGCTGTTGCTCGTGCCCCACTCGCGCCGGTTCCTCCTCGCCCGCATGTGGTGCGTTCTCGACCGGCACCGACTGCGGGCGGCCCTGACCCGCACGAAGATCCGCACGATGACCCGTGACGGGTCGTACCCGTACCTGCTGTGGGCTCGACCCACCAAGACGGGGGAACGCATCTGGGCGTGGCTGCCCGCCGGAATGGCAGCCACCGACATCGAGCGGTCCCTGGAGTTCCTGGCCCCGGCCTGCTTTGCCCGGAACGCCCAACTGCACAAACCGAAGAAGATTTCCACCTTCGTCGCGGTCGACATCGTCCGCCGCGATCCGCTCGACTCGAAACAGCCGGTCACCTCGCCCCTGTCGCGCTGGCGCAGCAACCACGCCACGTCCGGAACGAGCGTAACCCCGATCAAGGCCGCTCCCTCGGCGAAGGACTCGCACACAACGGATACGGACCGCGAAGCGAATTCCGCACCGCGCAGCGAAAGTGCAACGACCTCCAGCACCAAGACCGCGACGAAGCCCGCCACCACCCCTGCGGTGGTCGTGAACGGAGAGGACCTGAGCGACTATGTTGACTGAGAACGGAACCATCTCGGTACCCGTGGCTGGACTGTCGATCTACGATCCCGTGCACCTGGGCATCGACGAGCACGGGAACCGCGTCGACATCGAGCTGATCTACCGCAACATCCTGTTCGGCGGGGAGCCGGGTTCCGGCAAATCCAACGGGGTGCAGAACATCCTCGGGCACGCCTCCATGTGCCAGGACTGCCAACTGTGGCTCTTCGATGGCAAACAGGTCGAACTCGGGTTGTGGCGCAGCGTCGCTGACGTGTTCGTCGGGCCAGACGTCGACGACGCCATCCGGCGGCTGGAACAGCTCCAGGCGGAAATGGACCGGCGCTACGCCGAGCTGGACAAGGTCCGGCGGCGCAAGATCGGCCCGGTCGACCCGGTTGATGTGGTCGTGGCCGTCATCGACGAAATCGCCCTGTTCAGCGCCACTCTCGGGAGCAAGGAGCAACAAGAGCAGTTCGTGCGCCTGCTGCGGGACCTCGTGGCCCGTGGGCGCGCCGCCGGCATGATCGTCGTGGCGGCGACGCAGCGGCCCTCAGCGGACATCGTGCCGACCTCCCTGCGCGACATCTTCGCCTACCGCTGCGCCTTCCGGTGCACGACGGATGCCAGCTCGGACACGATCCTCGGCCGCGGCTGGGCTCAACAGGGCTACTCGGCCACCGCGATCGCCCCCGAAAACCTCGGCGTCGGGCTGTTGCTCGCCGAAGGCGGAGTGCCGCGGCGGATGAAGTACGCATACCTCACAGACCCGGACATCTACAGGCTGGTGGAGTACGCCCACCACATCCGCTCCCCGCACGCCGCGTAGCGGCCGCAGAACAAGCTTTTCGAAAACCCTGCGCATTCCTCACCCGGGCGGAGTGTGCCCAACACCGCTCGAAACGAGACCGAAAGGACAGCTCATGTACGTGACCTATCCCCTCGCCATTGCCGCGGACGAGGTCTGGCTGTTCGTCGAGTACGACGGCATCACCGAAATCGAGGCCTACCGACTGGGCATCAGCCCGCGCACGGGGGACTACACCGCCTTCCCCACAGACCAGTTCCACGCGGACGGCATCGTCCCCGTCTGCCGCGCTCACGGCGAACCCGTCGACGACCACGTCTGGGCCACCGTCACCGACCTCGAGGCGAACCCCGTATTTCCTGGACACCGCGCCACGGAGCGCCCCGAATGACCCAGCGACGCGTCGCCAGCGAAGCCCAAGTGGCCATGCAGCACCGCTACCGCTGCCCCCGAGGCCACGTGATCCGAGTCGACGCACTTCCGCCCGGCAGCACCGACCTCGTACGGCAGCGCTACTGGTGCGATTCCTGCGGGCTGTACCTGACCGGAACCCAACTCACCGACGAGGAACGAAACCCGTGACCGTCTCGACCACACCACTCGTCCCCAGCGCCGGCCCGGTGCTGGGGACGGGTGCTGTCGCCGAGCCCACCACACTGGCCGGCCTCGTGCACCGCGCCAGCCAACCCGACTACGACCGGTGGCTGGCGCACATCACCCCGGCCGCCGGTTGCCGCTTCCCCGTCCGACTCACCGGCCGCGCCCGCACAGCCGACGCGAACACCGGTGAAGTCCTCTCGGACCTGGATGCCACACGAGCCCCCGATGGCGTCCTCTACACCCCGTGCGGCAACCGCCGCGCAACGGTCTGCCCGTCCTGCGCCGAGACCTACCGCAGTGACACCTTCCACCTCGTGCACTCCGGCCTCCTCGGCGGCAAGGGGGTGCCCGAGACGGTGGCCGAGCACCCCACCGTGTTCGTCACCCTCGCCGCGCCCTCGTTCGGCGAAGTCCACGCCGCACACAAGTCCGGCAAGCCCTGCCATCCCCGGCGGAACCCCCACGTCTGCCCGCACGGAGTCACCTTCTCCTGCCTGCAGCGCCACGAATCCGGCGACGAGTACGCCGGCCGGCCGTTCTGCCTCGACTGCTACGACCACCACGCCCAAGTGGTGTTCAACTCCCAAGCCGGGGAACTCTGGCGACGCACCACCATCAACCTGCGCCGCGAGATCACCCGTCTCGGCAAGTCCTGCGGCGCTCAGCTGCGCATCTCGTTCGCCAAGGTCGCCGAGTTCCAAGCGCGCGGCGTGGTGCACTTCCACGCCCTGATCCGCCTCGACGGCTACGACCCGGACAACCCGGCAGTCGTCGTGCCGCCCGACCCGCGCATCCATCCTGGCGTGCTCGAGCAGCGCATCCGCCAGGCAGCAGAAGCGACCACGTACCGCACCCCGCGGCACCCGGACAAACCCGACGGCTGGCTGCTGCACTGGGGTCACCGCTCGATCGACACCCGCCAGGTGCAGCTGACCGCGCGCGACACCGACGAGGCCGGTGCCCTCTCCGACCACGCCGTCGCCGGCTACCTCGCGAAGTACGCCACGAAGGCCACCGAAGACACCGGCCACGTATCCCGCCGGCTCACCCACGAGACCGTAGGCCACTACGCCGATCCGCACACCCATCCCGGCCGACTCATCGCCGCGTGCTGGTACCTCGGCCAGCTCCCGGACACCGATCCCGACACCGAGCACGCCGAACTCCCCGACTTCTACGAGCGCCGGGTTGCCGAGCTCGACGATGACGTCGCCGAACGCCTCGCTTTCCAGCGCGCCTGGGCCCGGCTGCACCGGTGGGCCCACCAGCTCGGCTTCGGCGGGCACTTCTCCACCAAGAGCCGCCGCTACTCCACCACCCTCGGCGCGCTACGCGCCGCCCGCCGCGACTGGAACCGCACTCAACCGCAGCAGGCCCCCACCAGCACCGCAGAACCCGGCGACGAGCCCGACATTCTCACGCTCGGACACCTCACCTACGCCGGCATCGGATGGCACACCAACGCCGATGCCCAACTCGCCAACACGGCCGCGGCGAAGGCACGCGAGCAGCGACAGGCAGCACGTGACGCAGACGGGCAACGTTGATCCACTGTGTACGAAAGGGAGACCATGACCGTGAAACTGCTAGAAGGCCAGTGGTACACGACGGAGGAGTTGGCGAAAGTCCTCGGCATCGACGGCTCGACGCTACGTCGGTGGAGAACGATGGCCCCGCCACAGGGACCACCGTTCGTGCAGATCTCGGACCGGGTCACCATGTACCACGCCGAGGACGTCGAACAGTGGTTGGACGCTCGACGCGTCAACCCGAGCGAGGCGACCCGATGAGCACGACACCACCGGTCGGAGCGAATCTTTCGTCGGACGTGGAGCACCGGGAGGGACGCAGAGCGCCCTACCGCGCTCGGGTCCGTTGGATCGACCCGACGTCCAAGAAGCGCCGGTCCCGTTCAGAAGCCTTCGCCACCCGCGAGGAGGCCCAAACCTGGATCGACGGGATGAAGCGGGCTGCCGCCGGGGGCGTCACACCGGACGTGGCCACGATGACCCTGGCGGAGTACGGGGAGAGCGCGATGGAGTTCGCCTTGCGCGGCCTCGAGATGAAGACGCGCGATCCCTATCTGACGGGCTGGCGGCAGCGCGTGGTGCCGACGTTGGGGCACCTGCCGGTACGCATGATTACCAACGGAGCGGTAGACCGCGCGGTGCACAACTGGATCGCCGAGGGCTGTGGCAAGTCCAGCGTGAAAAACACGGTGGCCGTTCTCGTTCGGATTATGGAACAAGCCGTGCGGGATGGCATTGTCGACCGCAACCCAGCACGAGTTACCGGATGGCAATCGGCCTACCGGGCGGCTGAAGACGAACTCGAAGATCCGCGATCGCTGGCCCTCCCCGACTGGGGTGCTCTCCGGCACCTCGCCGATGCTCTGGTGCATCGGTCCTCGAACGAGTACGAGGGCTGGGGCGAGGTCGTCATCTTCGCCGCGTGCACTGCTGCCCGCATCGGTGAGGTTTCCGGCTGCCGGGCCGGCGACATCGACACCGGCTCGTGGACGTGGACGGTGCGGCGGCAGACCACGACGTCGCCCGGTGGTCTCGTGGACAAGGGGACCAAGGGCAAGCGTGCGCGGACCGTTCCGCTCATCCCCGAGGTGCGCGAGCTCGTCTCGCGCCGGTTGGCAGCCGTGGGCGACGACCCGGACGCCCGGTTGTTCACCGGCCCTCGCGGGGGGCGCATCAGCTCCGCTGTACTCCGCGACGCCACCTGCTGGGACGAGGTGGTTACCGAGCTCGGTCACGAGCACCTGCGCCGGCACGACCTCCGGCACACCGGGCTCACGTGGATGGCCGACGCCGGCGTTCCGGTGCACGTGCTCCGCAAGGTGGCCGGCCACGGCAACATCACCACGACCCAGCGCTACATCCACCCGAACCAGCAATCGATCAACGATGCCGGGGCCGCCCTGTCCGCATTCTTGAAGGGCGAGCGGTCCCCACGTGGTCCCCACTTGAGGGCGGTGTGATCGTGCGCGCTGATCTCGAATCAGACAAGAAAAGCCCGCTGACCTGTGCTTTCAAGCCAGATCAGCGGGCTTCGCCGTTGGTCGGGACGGCGGGATTTGAACCCACGACCCCCTGACCCCCAGTCAGGTGCGCTACCAAACTGCGCTACGTCCCGTTGCGGTGTGCCCCTACTCTAGCGCACGCCGCACCAGCGCGATCAGACCCCCCTCCTCAGCCGTTCTCGCAGCGCACCTGCTCGGTGAGCGCGACTGGGTTGAATTTCAACCAACACTGAAGTTGCGGATGCAAAAAATTCCGGACATCGAGCCGGCGCGTCCCGAGCTCGACACCCGAGCACCGCGTGCATCCGCGGACGAAGATCACTACCCTCCGCGGCTGAAGAACGACCACTCCCCCGCCCCGCGGCAGGCGTCCGCGCCGGCCGAGCGTTGTCCCGGAGTGCGGCACCGGCCGGTCGCCTCCGCCCGACAGCGGTGACTTCACCAGGAGGCCCACGTGAGCTGGTTCGACAACGCCCGGATCGCGGTCACCGGTGCCGCGGGCGGCATCGGCCACCAGACCTGCGCAACGCTCGCCGCGCGCGGCGCCCGGGTGTTCGCCCTCGACCGCGCTCCCGCCGACGTCGGGGAGCACGTGCCGTGCGACGTCACCGACGAGCACGACGTCTCCGCCGCCCTGTCCCGCGTCCTCGAGCAGGCCGGCGGTGTCGACGGGCTCGTCACCGCGGCCGGCGTGGTCGAGGACGACGTGCCCGCCGAGGAGATGAGCGCCGCGGAGTTCGACCGCGTGCTCGGCGTCAACCTGCGCGGCGTGTTCCTGGCCTGCTCCACCTTCGGCAGGGCCATGCTGGAGGCCGGCGGCGGCCGGATCGTCAACGTCGCCTCGATGTCCGGCAACCACGTCGTCAACGTTCCGCAGAAGCAGGCCGCCTACAACTCCTCCAAGGCCGCGGTGAGCGCGCTGACGCGCTCGCTCGCGGTCGAGTGGACCGGGCGCGGCGTGCGGGTCAACGCCATCTCCCCCGGGTACGTGCGCACCAGCCTCGTCGAGGGCAAGTCCGAGCTCTTCGACGGCTGGCTGCAGGGCACCCCCGCGGGCCGGTTCGCCACCCCCGAGGAGATCGCCGCGGCCATCGCCTGGCTGCTCAGCGACGAGGCCGCCTACTGCGCCGGCACCGAACTGCTCGTCGACGGCGGCTACTCCCTGTCCTGAGCAACGGGGTCCTGAGCAACGGGCGCACCGAAGATCTCCCCGGCATCTTCCCCGAATGCCCCGCAGAGCCCGACCGAAGCGGCAGAACGGACGGCTGACCAGGGCCTGCGCGCCCGCGCACCGCGCCTTCAGTAGTGTCGAGCGCACGACCCCGTTGTTGAGCCGGCCGGCGCCGGGTGCTGCCGCGGCAGCCACCGCGCTGGCCGTCCCGTGAAGGTCAAGGAGAGCTGGTGACGAAGTCCCTCCCCCGCACGGCCGCCGGGCCGTCCTGGTCGAGGAGTGTTCTGAACGCGGTGCGCGGTGCGCTGATCGGCACCGCGGAAACGGTGCCGGGGGTGAGCGGCGGTACGGTCGCGCTGATCACCGGTGTGTACGAAGCGCTCATCACATCAGCCGGACACCTGTTCTCCGGGGTCCGCCGGGCGGCCGTCGACCTGCCGAAGGGTCGCGGCCTGGGCCGGGCCACCGCCGAGTTCCGCGAGGTGCGGTGGGGCGTCGTGCTCCCCGTGGTCGTGGGCATGGCGTTCGCGGTGCTGGTGATGGCCCGCTTCATGGAAGGGTTCGTCACCGGCTACCCGGTCCACACGAGCGCCCTGTTCTTCGGGCTCGTGCTCGCGTCGCTGTGGGTCCCGTTCTCGCTCGCCGCGCGCGCTCCCCGGCCCCGCCCGGACCGCGCCGCCTGGGGCGGGCGCAACCTCGTCATCGCCGTCGTGGTCGCCGCGGCGACGTACGTGGTGGTCAGCCTGCCACCGAGCGATGTCGCGGCCACGCCGGTCGCGGTCGTGCCGGCGGCGATGGTGGCGGTCTCCGCCCTCATCCTGCCGGGGCTGTCCGGGTCGTTCATCCTGCTGACCTTCGGCCTCTACGAACCCACGATCTCCGCGGTCAACGATCGCGATCTGGCCTACATCGGGCTGTTCTTCCTCGGCGCGGTGATCGGGCTCGCTTCGATCGTGAAGCTGCTGCAGTGGCTGCTCGAGCACCGCGAGCAGATCACCCTGGTCGTGCTCACCGGTGTGATGGCGGGCAGCCTGCGCGCGCTGTGGCCGTGGCAGAACGACGACCGCGAGTTCGTCGCCCCGGACGCGCACCTGGGGGCGGGCATCGGCATGTTCGCGATCGGGTTCCTCGTCGTCGTGGCCGTGCTCGTGGTCGAGCGCCGCTTCACCTCCGAGCAGCCCGGCGGGCCCGGTGGTGACGCGTCGATGGAGGACACCCAGCAGATCCCGCGCACCTGAGCAGCACCCCGCGGCAGTGGCCGGTCCCCGCTCGGGGCCGGCCACTGCCGCGTCGGGGCCCGGTCGCGCTCAAGCCGTCAGCACGCGCGCTCCTCCTTCGGTCACCGCGAGCGTGTGTTCGGTGTGCGCCGTCGCCGAGCCGTCCGCGGAGCGCAAGCTCCAGCCGTCGGCGTCGGTGACGACGCGGTCGGTGGTGCGCGCGAACCAGGGTTCCACCGCGAGGGTCAGGCCGGGGCGCAGGAGCAGTCCCCGGCCGGCGCGGCCCGACCTCGTCCCCGGGGCAGGAGCCTCGCCCGCCGCGGGACCTGCGTGCCGGACGAGCACGTCGCAGCCGCCCACGCCCGGCAGCACTGAGCGGAACGGCGCAGGTGCGAGGCCACCGCCGGTGCGCAGCGCACCTCGGTAACCTGGGCGCGTGGCACGCAGCAGGCGATCCCCGCTGCCGCAGCGGAACGGAGTGGACGCGACCCCGGTCAAGCTCCCCCGGCAGGAGCAGTGGGACACGCTCTGGGCCTACCTGCGGGAGCGCTTCCACGCCTCCGCCGAGCAGCTGGCGGCGAAGTTCCGCGCCGGCGACATCGCCGACGCCTCCGGACCGCTCGGGGCGGACGCCGCGTTCGCGCCCGGCGCGAAGATCTGGATCCACCGCGAGCCGCCCGCGGAGACCCCGGTCCCCTTCGAAGTCGGGATCCTGCACCGCGACGAGGACATCCTCGTCGTCGACAAGCCGCACTTCCTCGCCACGACCCCGCGCGGGCAGCACGTGCTGCAGACGGCGCTGGCGCGGCTGCGCCAGCGGCTGGGCCTTCCGCAGCTCGTCGCCGCGCACCGGCTGGACCGCATGACCGCCGGGGTGCTGCTGCTGGTGGTCAACCCGGCGCGGCGCGGTACCTACCAGAAGCTGTTCCAGCAGCGTCGCGTGCACAAGGAGTACCGCGCGGTCGCGGGGCGGCGCTCCACTGCGGAGTTCCCGCGGGTGGTGCGCACCCGGCTGGAGAAGGAGCCGGGGTGCCGGGCGGCGCAGACGCTCCCCGGGCCGCCCAACAGCGCCACCGAGGTCGAACTGCTCGAGCAGCGCGGCGCTCTGGGCCACTACCGGCTCGTCCCGCGCACCGGCCGCACCCACCAGCTGCGCGCGCACATGAACCACCTCGGCACGCCGATCCTCGGCGACGACCTGTACCCGCGCGTGGCCGTCCGGCCCCCGGGCGAGTTCACCCGCCCGCTGCAGCTGCTGGCGAGCGCGCTCGAGTTCACCGACCCCGTCAGCGGGCGCGTGCGGCGGTTCGAGACGCGGCAGCACCTGCAGGCGTGGGACGACTACCGCGCGTGGGCGGCGGGGCGCTGGCCGGACCGGGCATGATCGTCGTCACTTGACGGATCGCTGCTTCCGCAGCAGGCTGTTCCGCCGGACATCGGTTCGATCACCGCGACCCGGGATCGTCGGCGTCCGCACCTGTCCGCCGCGGCCGTCCGCATCCCGGGCGACCACGGCGGGGTGGTCACCCACCACCGCCGGGATCGAACGATTCGCGATGCGACGACGGGATGGCAACGGTGCCGACTGCGCGACCGCGCGGCCAGGAACCCATCCGCAAGCCGGGGGTCTGGGCCGGTCTGGTGGTGATTCTGCTCGCCGGCGTCCCCTGGTACTTGCCGGAGGGGACGATCGGCCCGCTCGTGCTCGGCGTTCCGCTGTGGATGCTGGTCGCGGTGCTGTTCTCGGTGGTGCTGTGCGGTTTTCTCACCCGGGTGCTGATGCGCGACTGGCACCTCGCGGATGAGGACCGCTCCGCGGAGGAGGGCGCGCAGGAGGATCCCCGGACGAGCGGCGAGCAGGAGTGACCGTGCAGACCCCCACCTTCGCCGGATCCACCGGCATCGTCGTGCTGCTGCTGTACGCCGTGCTCATGCTGGGCATCGGGTTCTGGGTCGGTCGCGGCAAGGTCGGCAAGCGGCACGACCTGAAGAGCTACTACCTGGCCGGTGGCAACCTCGGCGCGCTGGTGCTGTTCTTCACGCTCTACGCGACCCAGTACAGCGGCAACACGGTCATCGGCTACGCACCCGAGGCGTACCGCGAGGGCTTCGCGTGGTGGCAGTCGGTGACGTTCTTCACCGCGATCGTCGGCGGATACCTGCTGTTCGCCCCGCGGCTGTACGTGCTGGCCAAGCGGCACTCCTTCGTCACGCCGAGCGACTGGCTGCGCCACCGCTTCCGCTCGCCCGCGGTGACGACGCTGGCGGTGCTGCTCATGCTGTGGGCGCTGGCCAGCTACCTGCTGGAGCAACTCATCGCCATGGGCCACGCCATCAGCGGGCTCACGGGCCAGACGGTGCCGTACCAGCTGGGCGTGACGGTCTTCGTCGGCGTGATGCTCGTCTACTCGTGGCTGGGCGGGATGCGGGCCGTCGCGTTCACCGACGTCATGCAGGGCATCGCGCTGCTCTTCGGCGTCGCGCTGATGCTGGTGGGTGCGTTCGTGCTCACCGGGGACTCGCTCGGGGGCAACACCAGCTGGTTCGCGCAGCACCACCCGGAGACGATCGCGGTGCCCTCGCTGACCGAGTCGGTCAACTGGCTGTCCATGGTCGTCATGGTCGGCCTCGGCATCGTGTTCTACCCGCACGCGGTGCAGCGGATCTTCTCCGCGCGCAGCGAACGCGCGCTGCGCACGTCGCTGGTCCGGATGGTGTGGATGCCGCTGATCACGGCCGGGGCCGTGGTGTGCATCGGGATCCTCGGCGTGCGCCTGTTCCCGGACCTGTCCGAAGCGGACTCCGAGCGGCTCGTGGGGTTGCTCGCCAACGAGGTCGCCGGGATCAACGTCGCGTTCTCGGTGGCGATGGTGCTGCTGTTCGGCGGTCTGGTCGCCGCGATCGTGTCCACTGCGGATTCGGCGCTGCTGAGCCTGTCCTCGATCGTCGCGCGGGACATCGTGGGGCGGCGCCGGCCGGACGTCGACGAGCACCGGCTGGTGATGACGGGCAAGGTCGTCGGGGTCGTGGTGGTGTGCCTGCTGCTGGTGCTGGCCTGGTTCCCGCCGAGCACTCTGGTGGACATCTTCGTGTTCAAGATCGAGCTGCTCGTGCAGCTGGCCCCGGTGTTCGTGCTCGCGCTCTACTGGCAGGGGCTGCGCGACCGGGCGGCGTTCTGGGGGATGCTGCTGGGCACCGCGGTGACGGTGACCATGACCTTGGCCGGCGTGCCGACCGTGTTCGGCGTGCACGGCGGCGTGTTCGGCCTGCTGGTCAACCTCGCCGTGTGCGTGCTCGGCTCGCTGCCCCCGCGGCGCGGCCGCTCCACCCCCGCGCGCACCGATCCCGAGGGCGCGCTGGTGTGATCACCGGCGGGCGGGCACCGCGCCGCTCCGCGGGCGCCGCCGGCTCACTCCCACCAGCGGCGGTGGTTCAGCCCCCGCTTGCCCGCCCGGCGCACGTCCTTGCCGAGCG
Organism: Salinifilum aidingensis; assembly: GCF_054782015.1. Taxonomy (NCBI): domain Bacteria; kingdom Bacillati; phylum Actinomycetota; class Actinomycetes; order Pseudonocardiales; family Pseudonocardiaceae; genus Salinifilum; species Salinifilum aidingensis. Next base: position 124,172 of record NZ_BAAGTH010000008.1, read on the forward strand.
CGCGGATCTCCCGGGCCATCCCGGGCGGGTATCCGTGCTTGATCGCGCGGTGCTCGGCCGCTTCGCCCATGTAGCAGAACGAGTAGAACAGCCCGACGAACAGCCCGAGCGCGACGGCGCTCACGCGGATCCACAGCGGTCCGGGCAGGAGCACGAGCAGGCAGAACGGGGCCAGCTGGGTCAGCGCCCGCGCCAGGTGCCGCAGCGGCCACGTCCGGGCCGTGACGTCGTGCAGCACCCACTCGGCGTGCCGGTCGGGGAGCTTTCCGCCGAAGGCGTACCAGACCCACTGCGCCGGGTTCGGGCGTTCACTGGCCACGACTTCAGGTTAGTCGCCGGGCGCGCCCCGATCGGGGAGGGCCCGGCGGGAACCGCGCCCCTGTTCGCCCCCGCGCGGTAACGAAACGGGCGGTGCGGCGATACCTCCGGTGAAGGAGGAGGATCACCGTGTTCATCATCGCCGTGACCGTGCTGACCGTGCTGCTCGTGGGATGCGTCATCTTCACCGACCTGGTGGATCAGGACGGGAGCGTGAACACCGGAAGTCTGCGACGCGCAGCCGACCAAGTGCTCCGGGCGGTGCGGGCCCTCTTCTCCGCGGCCCGTCCGCGCTGACCGGACCGCCCCGCTACCCCGGCGCGCCGAGCAGCCCGCGGCCGCCGAGGTTGCGCAGCAGCGCGCCGAGCCCGAAGGTCCACTGCGGACACTCATCGCACGGGGCGACCTCGTTGACGAGCGCGCCGAGCTCGGACGACGTGATGCGCACCCGGTCCCCCGAGTGGTGGGTGAACCCGTGACCGGGGACGTCGCGGTCCTCCGTCGGGGCGAACGCGGTTCCCGTGTAGAGCAGGAACCCGTCCGGGTACTGGTGCGTTCCCAGCGCCGCGCTCACGAGCTCCGCCGGGTCGCGGCTGATCTCGCGCATCGAGCTGCGCCCGTCGAGGACGAACCCGTCCGCACCGGTCACGCGCAGGTGCAGATCGGTGCGGCGCACCCGGTCGAGGTCGAAGTCCTCGTCGAACAGCCGGATCAGCGGCCCGAGCGCGGCCGAGGCGTTGTTGTCCTTGGCCTTGGGCAGCAGCAGGGCGCTGCGGCCTTCGACGTCGCGCAGGTTCACGTCGTTGCCGAGGGTGGCGCCGAGGACGCGGCCGTCGGAGCGCACCGCGAGCACCACTTCGGGCTCGGGGTTGTTCCACCGCGAATCGCGGGGAACGCCCACGCGCTCGCCGGTGCCGACGGCTGCGAGCAGGGGCGCTTTGGTGAAGATCTCCGGGTCGGGGCCGAGGCCGACTTCGAGGTACTGCGACCACAGGCCCTCCTGCTGGAGCCACTGCTTGACGGTGCGCGCCTGCGGCGAGCCGGGGCGCACGGAGGTGATCGTGTCGCCGATGGCGCGCTCGATGCGCGTGCGGACTTCGGCCGCCGCACCCGCGTCGCCGCCGGCCCGCTCCTCGATGACGCGCTCGAGCATGCTGCCCGCGAAGGTGACGCCGGCTGCTTTGAGCACGTGCAGGTCGGCCGGGGCCAGCAGCCGCGGGGCTTCGCCGCCGCGCAGCGTCGCCTCCAGGACGTCGGCGAGCGGCCACTCCCGGCGCGGTGCGGCTTCGCGCGCCAGGCCCACGGGGTCGGGGTGCTCGGTCAGGGCGCTGAGCGTGGGGGCGGCCTCGCCGAGGTCGACGAGCCGGTCCCCGCGGACGGCGACGACGACCGGGCCCGCTTCGGCCGGGTCGTGCACGCGGCCCACGAGCGTGGCCGACGGGTGATCGCTGGGCAGGGCGTCGCGCACGTCCGGCAGCACGGGCACTCCTCGCAGTCGGTGACCGCGACCAACGTAGCGCTCCCCGCAGGTGCGCGAATTCCTCCGCTCGACGCACCCGCGCTGCCCCGAGCGGCGCACGGCGCGCCGCGCCTGCCGCGGGGAGGACGTGCGCACCGGGCCGCGCGAGGACCTCCCCGCGCGACCCGGCCGCTGCGCGCCGGTCGGTTCAGGCGCGGGCGCCCTTCAGCGCACCGGCGACGCTGACCACGCGCCGGGCCTGCACCGCGGCGGCCGTGCGGGCGATGGCGTCGACCTTGTTCTCCCCCTGCGCGTCGGCGTGGCTGGTGCCGTAGGGGTTGCCGTCGATGAACTTCGACCCCTCGGTGAAACCGGGAGCGACGAGGACGCCGCCGAAGTGGTGCACCGTGTTGTACAGCGCGAGCAGGGTCGCCTCCTGGCCGCCGTGCTGGGTGGCGCTGGAGGTGAAGCCGCTGTAGACCTTGTCGGCCAGCTTGCCCTGGGCCCACTCGCCGCCGAGCGTGTCGAGGAACTGCTTCAGCTGCGCGGAGACGTTGCCGAAGCGGGTCGGCGTGCCGAGCAGCACCGCGTCGGACCACACCACGTCCTCGGCGGTGGCCTCGGGGATGTGCCGGGTGGCCTCCAGGTTGGTGCGCCAGGCCGGGTTGGCGTCGATCGCCTCGTCGGGGGCGAGCTCGGGCGCCCGGCGCAGGCGCACCTCGGCTCCGGCGTTCTCCGCCTCGCTGACCAGGCTGTTGGCGATCTCGGCGATCGTGCCGGTGGACGAGTAGTAGATGACGCTGAGCTTCACGGGCTCGCTCATGACGCGGTCTCCTTCTCCGATTGAATCTTCCGAAGAAGACACTACTGTGAACTTATCTTCCTAGCAAGAGTTTATATCGCGAAGTGATGCGGTAAACTCGACACGAGGCGCATCCCGGCACGACACGAAAGGACCCACCGGTGAGCACCAACGACCCGAACCACGCCGCGTCGACACCGATCGACCCGTGCACCGACGACAACGAGATCGTCACGTGGTGGGGGCTGGTGATCGAGGGCTACCAGGCCACCCAGGAGCGCCTCATGGAAGAGATCGCCGACCTGTTCGACCTCTCCCCCGCCTCCTTCGACATCCTCGTGCGGCTCGTGCGCTCCGCCGAGCACCGGATGCCGATGACGAAGCTCGCCCACGAGGCCGCGCTGAGCAGCGGGGGTTTCACCAAGGTCGCCGACCGGCTCGTGAAGTCCGACCTGATCCGCCGCGAACCGTGCGCGGACGACCGCCGCGTCACCTACGCCGTCCTCACCGAGCACGGCAGCGACGTCGCCGAGCGCGCGCGCTCCGCGTGCGCCGAGATCCTCCGCCGCCGCGTGCTGAACCCCCTGGGCGCGGAGGACTCGGCCGCGCTGGCCCAGGCGATGCGGACGCTCCGCGCCGCCAACGCGGCCGAATAGCCGGCACGTCCGGCGCGGTCACGCGCGCCGGTTCCTGCCGATCTCGTCGGCGATGGGATGGCCCGGGATCCGGGCCTGGTGCTCCGCGAGCGCGCCCTTCTCCGCCTGGCTCGCCTGCTGGGCCTTCTGCCCGTGCGTGCGCCCCTCTTCCGGTCCCGGCCCCAGCGGGACGGAGCGCAGCACTTCCTGGAGGTTGTCGTAGTCGGCGACCGGCATCGCGCGCAGCGCGCGCACCGTCACCGCGTCCGCACCGTGATCGTGCGCGTGCGTCACGATCCGGTCCTTGCTCGCCGGGAAGTCCAGCGAGGAGAGCGCCTGCTTCACGGACTTGCTGTCGGTGCCCATCATCGCTGTTCCTGCTGTTGTCGCGGGATCTGCTCGGGTGCGCACCGCCCGGCGGTGCGCACCCGGGGGCTACCCGCTCCCGGCGAGCCGTAACCGGGCCGGCCGCGGCGAGGGGCGCGACCGGCCCGGCGCCCGGTCACGCCCGCGACCGGTGGAACACCAGCCGGTAGACGAGCAGCAGGATCAGCGAGCCGATCACGGCCCAGATGAAGCTGCTCAAGTTGAACCCGGTGACCCCGCTGTTGCTGAACACCGAGCTGCCGAGCCAGCCGCCGAGCATGCCGCCACCGATGCCGATGAGGATCGTGACGATGATGCCGCCCGGATCGCGTCCGGGCATGATGACCTTCGCGATCGCGCCGGCGATCAGTCCGAAGATGATCCAGCTCAGGATTCCCATGAGTGTTCCTCCTCGCGCTCCGTGCCGCCTGCGCGTGTCCGAACAGGCTTTCCCGATCGCAAGTGTGGCACGCCGGCCGTGCCGGCACGGCCGGTGACGCCCCGGAACGATCACGGCCTCCCGGACCGCACCGCGCCGGCCGGACCGCACCGGGTGTGCCGCAGGCGGCCACCGGGTAGTCATCGACCGTCCACGAAGCTCGCAGGAAGGACGTGACCGGCATGACAACGGCCCGCGACATGATGACCGAGGACACCGTCACCCTCCGCACCGACGCCACCGCGGCCGACGCGGCCCGGGTGATGACCGAGCACGGCATCGGGTCGATCCCCGTCCGGGGGCACGACAACCAGCTCAAAGGCCTGGTCACCGACCGCGACCTCGTGCGGAAGGTCGTCGCTCAGGGCCGCGACGCCGGCACGTTCCCCGCGGGGGACCTCACCCAGTCGGAACCGGCCTCGATCAGCGCCGACGCTTCGGAGACCGAGGTCGTCGACGCCATGATCCGCCACGGCGTGCGGCGCCTGCCCGTCGTCGACGGCGAGCGCCTCGTCGGGGTCATCAGCCTCGCGGACGTGGTCCAGGTGGTGCCCGAGCAGCGCTCCGGGGAGCTCGTCGCGCAGCTCTCGCGGTGAGGCCGGTGAACGCGCAGCAGGCCGCTCCCGACGGGTGGGAGCGGCCTGCTCGCGCGGAGCGGGGAACGCGTCACCGCAGCTCGGTGACCGCGCGGATCGGCGGCCATGTGCTCGACCGCACCGGCCCCACGACGCCGGCCGATCCGCGGTCTCCCTCAGCTGAGGAGCCGGGAGTCCGGGGTCACCACGGGGAGACACCGCCGTAGAAGGTGTCCGGGGTGAGCTGGTGCTGCTGGCGCTTGACGCTGTCGCTCGCGTTGCCCTCGATGGTGGTCACCGTGTTGCCGTCGACGCTCTCCACGATGCCGATGTGCTTGCTGGTGTCCGGCGAGGAGGGACCGCTGCCGAACAGCAGCACGTCGCCCGGCTTGGCCTGCTGCAGCTGGTCGGCGCCGTAGGCGGTGCCGTGCTCCTGGCCGGCGGTGAACAGGTCACCGGTGAAGGCGTACTGCTCGCTGTCGATGTCCACGCCGGCGTCCTGCCACATCTGGCTGGTGAACAGGGCGCACCAGGACACGGCCTGCGGGGAGTACGGGTTGACGTTGTCACCGGTCTCCTGCGTGCCGATCTCGGCGCGGGCGTTGTCGACGATGCGGTTGCGCAGGTCCTGCTCGGCCTTGGCCGGATCCGGCTTCTGCTGCTGCTTCGGGGCCTGCTCACCGCCCTGCTGAGCGGCGTCCTTCTGCTGCTTCGGCGCGGCCTTCTGCTGCTGCGCGGCGCCGCCGGAGTGGCCACCGCTCTGCTGGCCCTGCTGCTGGACCTCGGCGACGGTGCGGGTCTGCTCGTGCTCCGCGTCACCCGAGGACCCCAGCGGGGAGGTGAACGCCGCTGTCACGGAGGCCACCGCGAGCACGCCGGCCGTGCCGACCGTCGCGAGGCCGAACGGGACGCGGTCGGCGAACTTCCGAATCGGGGTCTTCGTCTCGGAAACGTTGTTTTCGGGGGAATTCGAACCGTCGGTGTCTTTCCGCATGGCTCCGGGAGTTTCAATCGGGGGCATCTCGGAGTTCATTGCCCGACCCGTCACCGGCCCGAGGCAACAACCCGATGTTGCCGAAGGAACGCGCTCGCAGAACCGAGGTATCTACGGGGACGACTACCTAGAACGGCCGAATCCGCTGTGAGGCACCGCATGATTCCGGCGCAGCGCGCACGGTGCACCACGCTCCGTGTCGGCACCTCGTCGCCCGCTGCGCGCACGCGTGCGCGTGCGCGCAGTGCACGGACACGAGCGGGCAGGCGGGCCGCACTCGCCCCGGGATCGTGCCTCACCCGGCGCGGCGCGACCGCGCCGGGTGCTGCGCGCCCGACCGTTCCGAGCGGTCGACGAGGAGGAGGAATCCGACGAGAACCAGCACGAACGACACCGCCGACATCGGTTCACCGACCTCCGCATTCTCCGAAAATCGCCGCGGTTTCCATTTCAGCGGAGCGCGCTTCGCGCGGGAACCGCCGAACGGGTGGTTCGCGCCCGGCATTCTCGCCGAATTCGCTTCATCGCGGAACCGGACGGCTCCGGGCGCGCCGAACTCGGTTCGGCGCGCCCGCGGTGCCGGCGGGGCGCCGCAGGCGCGGGCAGTCCGCCGATCCGGGCCCCGACGTCCGCCGCGGCGGCGTGCAGTCCACAGCAGACGGAGTGCGCGGTGCCGCGCGGAGGGGGACGCGGCCGGGGCGACCTCCCCCGCGCGCACCGCGATCGGGTCCTCTACTGTGGATCACGCGCAGAAGGTGCGTCCAGAAAGGCATGGCTCATGATCTTCATCACCGCCAAGTTCCGCGTGCGTCCCGAGTCCGCCGACCGCTGGCCGGAGATCGCCGCGGACTTCACCCGCGAGACCCGCAACGAGCCCGGATGCCTGTGGTTCGACTGGTCCCGCAGCATCGAGGACCCCAACGAGTACGTGCTCGTGGAGGCCTTCCGCGACGGTGACGCCGGGGCCGCGCACGTGCAGTCCGAGCACTTCAAGACCGCGCAGCAGACGCTTCCGCCGCACCTGGTGGAGACCCCGCGCGTGATCAACGCCCAGATCGACCAGCAGGACTGGTCCGAGCTCGGCGAGATGGCCGTTCCGCAGGAGGGCTGACCCGCGCGGGTGCGGTGGGCGCCGCTCCCGCACCGGTGGGCGCTCCGGCCCGCGCTCCCGCACCGTCCTGTTCGGACGCCCCCGCGGGGCGCGGTCCGGCCCGCTCCCGTTCACATCGCGGATCCGGCACGCCGCCGCTCCCGCGTCCCGGCGCGGGAGCGGCGCCACAGCCACCAGGTGTCCGCGCCGAACGACCACAGCAGCGACACCAGCGCCAGCAGCGCCGCGCCGTGCGCCGCGGGCGCCGGCACCACCGGCGCCGCCGCGATCACCAGCAGCACGCCCTGCGCGGCCGCGACGGCCTTGCGGCGCCGGCTCGGCGGCAGCGCGGCGCGCATCCACGGCAGCGCGCGCCCGGCGAGGACGAACGCGTAGCGCAGCGCACCGATACCCAGCACCCACGCGCCCAGGTCCAGCGCGACGTACCCGCTGAGCACGAGGACGAGGAACGCGTCCAGCTCCATGTCGAAGCGCGCGCCGAACGCCGAGACGCAGTTCCGGCGCCGCGCCACCTGACCGTCCACCCCGTCGAGCACGAGCGCGGGGACGACGAGGCCGAGGAACACCCCCGCGGGGATCGGGCCCGCCGTGGCCTGCACCGCCTGCGCGGTCACCGCACCGACGAGCACCGCGCGCACCAGCGTCACCCGATCGGCTGGCCCCCAGGGAGCGGTGCGGGCGGTGCGCCACAGCAGCAGCGCGAGCCCGGCCGCGTAACCGCATCCGGCGGCCGCGCCGCGCGCACCGAGCGCACCGCCGGCGTTCAGCAGCGCCAACGCGCCGAGCTGCGCGGCCGTGGCGAGCGCCAGTTCCGCGGCGAAGCGACCACTTCCGGGAGTCGTCCGTGCCACCACGCACCCCAGGGTGCCGCGTATCCTCCCGGGCGAACACAGCAGGCGCGATCACCCGACGGAGGAAGCATGGCGACCTCTGCGCGCGCGTTCTGGCTCGCCCGGCCGGAGCAGGGCGAGATCCGCGCCGTCACGGTGCCCGACCCCGGCCCCGGCGAGGTCCTCGTGCGCACCCGCTACACGGCGGTCAGCCGCGGGTCGGAGGCACTGGTGTTCCGCGGCGGCGTCCCCGCCGACCAGCACCGGTTGATGCGCGCCCCGTTCCAGGAGGGCGAGTTCCCCGCCCCGGTCAAGTACGGCTACCTCAACGTCGGCGTGGTGGAGCAGGGCCCGGCCGACCACCTCGGCCGCACCGTGTTCTGCCTCTACCCGCACCAGACGCACTACGTGGTGCCCGTCGAGGCGGTCGTCCCGGTGCCGGAGGCCGTGCCGGCGCACCGGGCGGTGCTGGCCGGAACGGTCGAGACCGCGGTCAACGCCTGCTGGGACGCGGTACCGCTGCTCGGCGACCGCGTCACCGTCCTCGGCGCCGGCATGGTCGGCTGCTGCGCCGCGCGCCTGCTCGCCCGCTTCCCCGGCGTGCACGTGGAGCTCGTCGACGTCGACACCTCCCGGCGGGCGGTGGCCGAGGCGCTCGGCGCCGACTTCGCCACCCCGGAGCGGGCGGCGACCGGCCGCGACCTCGTGGTGCACGCCAGCGCCACCGAGTCCGGGCTCGCCCGCGCGTTGGAGCTGCCCGTCACCGACGGGACGGTCGTGGAGCTGAGCTGGTACGGCGACCGCCCCGTCACCGTGCCGCTGGGCGGATCGTTCCACTCGGGCAGGCTGACCGTGCGCGGCAGCCAGGTGGGCACCGTCTCGCCGAACCGGAACCACCGGAGCACGCGGGAGCGGCTCGCGCTGGCACTGGACCTGCTCGCCGACGAGGCGTTCGACGCGCTGGTCACCGGTCAGAGCGAGTTCGGCGAGCTGCCCGCGGTGCTGCCGCGCCTGGCCCGCGGGGAGCACTCGGCGCTGTGCCACCGGATCGTCTACGGTTCCGGCGAACCGGTGTCCTGATCGCACCGGACCGGCGCCGGCGAGCACGAAGGAGACGGCATTGTTCAGCGTCACCGTCCGCGACCACGTGATGATCGCGCACAGCTTCCGCGGCGAGACCTTCGGCCCCGCGCAGCGGCTGCACGGGGCCACCTACCTCGTCGACGCCACCTTCCGGCGCCCCGAGCTCGACGCCGACGGCCTCGTCGTGGACATCGGACGCGCGAGCGGGAAGCTCGGCGAAGTCCTCGCGGACCTCAACTACCGCAACCTCGACGACGACCCGGCCTTCGCGGGGCGCAACACCTCGACGGAGTTCCTCGCGCAGGTGATCGCCGACCGGTTGGCCGAGCGGGTGCACGCCGGCGAGCTGGGCGAGAACGCGCGCGGGCTGGCCGGAATCACCGCCACGCTCTCCGAATCGCACGTGGCCTGGGCGAGTTTCGACCGATCGCTGTGACAACCGCGCGGTCCGTCCACTTCGTACTGCCGCCGGAGGGCGACGCCCCCAGCGGCGGCGACCGGTACGACCGGCGGGTGGTCGAGGAGCTGCCCGGCGCGGGGTGGCGGGTGCGGTGCACCGTCCTGCCGGGACGCTGGCCCGAGCCCGGAGCGGACGACGCGGCGCGGTTGGACGCGGCGCTGGAGGAGCTGCCGGACGGTCGCCCCGTCGTGCTGGACGGGTTGGTGGCCTGCGGCACGGCCGGCGTCCTCGAGCGGCACGCGGCACGGCTGCCGCTGGCGGTGCTGGTGCACCTGCCGCTGGCCTGCGAGACGGGAACGCCGACCGATCTCGCGCGCGAGCTGCACCGGCGGGAGGGGCAGGTGCTGCGCGCGGTGCACCAGGTGCTCGTCCCGAGCTCCTGGACGGCTCGCCACGTCTCCCGCGAGCACGGCGTGGCGCCGGCGCGGATCACCGTGGCCCCGCCGGGGGCGGATCCGTCCGCCCCCGCCCGCGGCAGCGGCGGTTCCGGCGCGCTGCTGTCGGTCGCCGCGGTCACACCGATGAAGGGCCACGACGTGCTCGTCTCCGCGCTGGCGCGGTGCCGCGACCTGGACTGGCACTGCTGCGTCGCCGGTTCGCGCACCCGCGCCGCGGAGCACGCGGCGCGGGTGCGCGACGACGTCCGCGCCCGCGGGCTCGCCGACCGGGTGCGGCTCGCCGGCCCGCTGCGCCGCGCGGAGCTCGGCGCGGCCTACGCGGCCTCCGACCTGGTCGTCGTGCCCTCGCGGGCGGAGACGTACGGCCTGGTGGTCACCGAAGCGCTCGCGCGGGGCCTGCCCGTGGTGGCTTCCGATGTCGGCGGGGTGCCGGAAGCACTGGGCAGCACCGACGACGGGACGCTGCCGGGGATGCTGGTGCCGCCGGATGACCCGGCCGAGCTCGCCCGGGCGCTGCGCCGGTGGTTGACCGGTGCCGGCGAACGCGCGCGCCTGCGCGACGCGGCGCACCGCCGCCGTGGCACCCTGAACACGTGGCGGGAAACAGCCCGGCAGGTGGGGCGGACGCTCGAGCACCTCAGCACGTGAACGCGGCGGAGGTCGACTGGTTCGCGTTGCGGGCGCCCGCCGACGCGGCGGCCCGCGCGGAGGAGCTGGTGGAACTGCTGCGCCCCCGGCTGAGGCCGGTGCGCGGTGAGCTGCGCATCCGCGACCTCGGCTGCGGTACCGGTGCGCTGGGCCGGTGGTTGGCCGGACGGCTGCCCGGGCCGCAGCACTGGATCGCCCAGGACCGCGACGCGCACGCCCTCGACCGGATCGGGCCGCGCGGGGAGGGGCCGGACGGGGACGGCCTCACCGCCGCCGACGGTCGGCCGGTGCGGGTCACGCCGGAGCAGCGCGACCTGACCGCGCTGACGCCGGGGATGCTCGCGGGGACCGCGCTCGTGACCGCTTCGGCCCTGCTCGACGTGCTCACCGCGCCGCAGCTGGAGCGGATCGCCGCGTGCTGCGCGGCGGCGCGGGTGCCGGTGCTGGTGACGCTGACGGTCACCGGCCGGGTGACGTTCGACCCGCCCCACCCCGCGGACGCGGCGTTCCGCGAGGCGTTCAACGCCCACCAGCGGCGCCGCGCCGGTCGTCACCGCCTGCTCGGACCGGACGCCGCGCCCGCCGCGCGCATCGCGTTCCGCCGCCGCGGCGCGCGCGTGCTCGCCCGGCCCTCCCCGTGGTGCCTGGACGCCGGTTCGGCCGCGCTCACCGAGGCGTGGCTGCGCGGCTGGGTCGACGCCGCGCAGCAGCAGCGCCCGAGCCTGGCGCGGCGGGCCGCGGACTACCGGCGCGACCGCCTGGCCCGGTTGCGGGCCGGCGAGCTGACGGCGCGCGTGGAGCACACCGACCTGCTCGTCCTCCCCCCGCGCGCGCTGCCACCTCGACGGGGGCCATCTCGAAAGGGGCTGCCGCGAAAGGGGCCACCGCGGAGGGGGCGTGCGCGATGAGACGTGCGCGACGCGCGGCGGTGCGCGTGCTCGTCACCGGTGGCGTGCTCGCGCTGCTGACCTGGCAGGTGGGACCGGGCGCGTTCGCCCGCGGCGTGCAGGTGGTCGACGTCGCCACCGCGGGGGCGGCGCTCGCGCTCGGCGCCGCGTCGACCGCGTGCAACGCGGCGCGCTGGTGCCGCGTCGCGCGCGGGCTCGGGATTCGGCTGCCGCTGGGCAGGGCGATCGCCGACTACTACCGCGCGCAGTTCCTCAACGCGGCACTGCCCGGCGGGGTGTTCGGGGACGTGCACCGCGCCGTGCAGCACGGGCTGGCCGGACCCGCGCGGGGACGACGGGTGCGGGCGGTGGTGCTGGAACGCGTCGCCGGGCAGGTGGTGCTGCTGCCGCTCGCGGTCGCGGCGGTCGCGCTGGCCCCGGCGCTGGCCGAGCTGCGGTTCGGCGTCCTGATCACGGCGCTGGCCGCCGCCGGGGGCCTGATCGGCGCCGTGGCGGTCGCCGCGCTGCTCGCGCGCACCGGTCGCCGCGCGGCGCGCTGGCGCCGGGTCCTGGCCGAGACGCTGGCCGATCTGCGGGAGCTCGCCGCTCCCGGTGCGTGCGCGCGGATCATCGCGCTGTCGGTGGCGGCGCTGGCGGGGCACCTCGCGTTGTTCGTCGTGGCCGCGCGGGCCGTCGGGATCGCGGCCCCGGTCGAGCAGGTGCTGCCGTTGGCGGTGGTGGCGCTCGTGGCGATGAGCGTGCCGGTCAACATCGGCGGCTGGGGGCTGCGCGAGGGCGCGGCCGCCGCGGCCTTCGCCCTAGCCGGGCTCGGCGCCGCCCAGGGCGTCGCCGTGTCCGTCGCCTACGGCGTGCTCGCGCTCGTGGCCTGCCTGCCGGGCGCTGGCGTGCTGCTGCTCCAGCGTCACCGGCCGCGGTCCGGTCAGGTCGAGCTCGAACAGCGAGTCGGCGCCGAGGGAGAACCGGCGCACGGGGGCGCGCAGCGCATCGCGCATGCGCGGCGTCCCCGGAAAGCGCAGGCCGGGCACACCGTCGCCCAGTAGCACCGGGGCGATGGTGACGTACAGCCGGTGCAGCGCGCCGGCGCGCAGGAAGCGCGACACGGTCACGCCACCGCCTTCGACGAGGACGCGGTGCAGGCCGAGCTCGGCGAGCCGGTCGAGCACCACGTCGGCGGCGAAACCACCGGACTCGCGGGGCAGGTGCAGCACCTCCACGCCCTCGGTGCTGCTCGCGCCGGGCCGGTCGTCGCCCTCGGCGAGGATCCACAGGGTGGGCGCGGCGCCGTCGGTGAACACGCGCCGACCGCTCGGCACGCGGCCCTGCGGGTCGAGCACGACGCGCACGGGGTTGTCGCCGGTGCACGCGCGCACGGTCAACTGCGGGTCGTCGGCGGTGACCGTGTCCGCACCGACGACGACCGCGTCGGCGAGCGCGCGCAACCGGTGCAGGTGCTCCCGGTCGTCCTCGCCGGTGACGTGCACGGCGTCACCGGTGCGGGTGGCGATGCACCCGTCGAGGCTCTGCCCGAGCTGGGCGTAGGCGCAGCGCTGCCCCGCCAGGCACAGCGGGAGGTAGAGCTCGAGCAGCCGCTCGGCCACGGGCGAGGCGCCCTCGCCCCACCGCCACTGCCCGGCGCCGTCGGTGACCAGGCCGGCGCGCGCTGCGTCGGGTGGGGTGCGGACGTCGAGCAGTCGCCGCCACGCCTCGGCCGCGTCCACGGCGGGCTCGTCGTTCATCGCTCGTGCCACGTCATCGTCACCGCGGTTCGTCTCAGGCGGAAGGATGCTGCGGCGTCACGCTACCGCGGGTGGGCTCGCGCGCACCACTCTCCCGGAACCGGGTACCACCGCGGCCGCCGCGGCGCTCCGGACGGTCACCGGGCCCGGTCACTGGCTGATCCAGTAGCCGAAGGAGAGGTAGTCCGAGTACGGCCCGACGTACTCCTGGGGGGACTTCAGCTCCACCTGCACCTGCCGACCGGTGACCAGTTCGGGCGGGATGGAGAACTGCGTCTCCGCCCAGCCCCGCGGGTTCGTGGTCAGCTCGTGCGTGCCCAGGTAGGTGCCGTCGACGAACACCCGCACCGCGCGGCCGCCCGAGGGCGCACCGGGCTTGGGACCGCTCGCGTCGTGCCGCGCGGTGACCGTCGCCTCCCGGTGCGGGGTCAGGTTGCCGAGGGTGAACGACTCGGCGCCGTACACGTGCCGGTTGCTGTCCGCGACCCGTCCGCGGGGGGTCTCGACGGTGGCCGCGTCCGTGGTCGGGCGGAAGGCGGCCATCGGCGAGCGCACCGCGTGGTCGTGGGCGCTCTCGCTGTCCATCGAACCCACGTCGAGGTGGTCGCGGATCTCCCCGGGAACCGGGCGCAACGGGGTGTTCCCGGTGCCGGTGCTGCTGTAGTCCGCGCGGTAGACGGTCATGTCCTGCCGCGCGAGCACGACCTCGCCGAACAGGCCGGCGTGTTCCAGGTGCTCCAACCGCACCCCGCCGGGCATGGAGTCGTAGATGGCGAAGTAGTCGGGCCGCTCCTCCGGCGGCATGGCGCGGAGCTCCTCGTAGAGGCTGCCGGCGCCGTTGATCGCGGGTTTGGCCAGCCCGTTGGTGGTCAGCCCGATGAGGTCGACCGTGGGTTGCCGCCCCAAGTAGGCGGCCGCACCGACGTCGTGCACGCCGATGCGGGCATCGGGCGGCAGGTGCCCGGAGGTCCACGTCGCCAGCGAGACGATCCGCTCCCGGATCGCACCGGTGTCCAGGCCGACGGTGTGGGCCCAGGCCGGCAACGACAGCAGCGTGAACAGCCCTGCCGTGCCGAGCACGCCCGCGGCCAGCGCGCGGCCGGCTCCCCGGCCGAACCAGCGCGCGCAGGTCACCGCTCCCACGACGACGAGCACGATCACCGGTGGCAGGAACGGGTGCAGGTAGCGCACCTGCTGCCACAGGGCCGTGGCGAGCGTGGACACGGCCAGCAGGCTCAGCAGCACCCCGCCGCCGAGGACGAGGCCGAGCGCGCGGTGCGTTCCCGGCCGCCGCACGAGCACGGCCACCCCGAGCGCCGCCACGAGCAGCGCGCCGGGGAAGAGGAAGTCCTGCCTGCTGATGCCCGCGAGGATCGCGGAGAACTGCCGCATGTTGTCCGCGACGCCGCCGGCGAACTGGCCCAGGTTGAACGCCGGCATGCTCAGCATCGATTTGGCCTGGTTGCCGTTCGGCGACAGGCTGCCGGTTGCGATCCCGTAGAACAGCAGCTGTCCGCCCAGCGCGAGCAGCGGCAGCGCGAACCACGCGGCACCCAGCACGCGCCGCGGCCAGGACCGCTGCCCGCGCAGCAGCGCGAGGAGCATCGCGAGGATGATCAGCACCACCACCGGGGCCATCTCGAACCGGCACAGCACGGCGAGCACGGCCACCAGCGGTGTCCAGCGGAAGCGTCCCGCCTCGTGCTCGGCGGCGAAGACCGCCAGCAGCCCGGTCACCAGTGCCGCGGCCACGGGGGCTTCCATGCCGCTGACCGCCGACCACAGCAGCGGCCCGCTCAGCGCGACGAGCAGCCCCGCGCACACCCCGCCGAGGCGGCCGACGAGGCGGCGGGTGAGCACGGCGGTGCAGGTGGCTGCCAGCACGTGGGAAGCCATCCCGATCACCACCGCTGCCGGCAGCAGGAGGCTGCCGTGGGCGCCGAGGGCGTACAGCAGTCCGACCGCGAAGACGTAGAGCAGGCTGCTGGCACCGGTGCTGATCGGCTCGCCGTCCTGGAACCGCAGGATCTCGCCCTGGCCGATCTGGCGGCCGTACTGCATGTGGATGTAGGTGTCGTCGAGCGGTGGGATGAAGTGGCCGCCGTTGAAGTACAGGTTCACGCCGAGGAAGGTGATCGCGGCGATCGCGGCCGCCACCGGGACGCTCCACCACAGGGGATCGAAACGGCGGCCGGAATCGTTGCCGGGCCGGTCCCGATCCGATCCTGCGGGATTCCCCTCCGCACCGTCGACGCGATGTTCTTCGCGGATCTCGGAAAACGCTCGCTGATCGATCGACATCAGGGCGGCTCCGTCGGTTTCGACATCGTGCTGGCTCGCCTCAGCGTCGGGGGACGGCCTCCGCGAACGCCGGTGCCGCCCCGGTGCGCAGCGACGATCAACAGCATCCGGGACGGCGCCGCCGTCCCGGAGGACCACGTCGCTGTCGGCGGGCGAAAGTATGCCGATCTGCGCGCGCCCTTGCATGCTGATCTCGGTCAATCAAATATCAACACGGCATGCACCGGCACTGGACGCAGTTTTTTCACCACCCTGAGGGACGCGCCACCGCGGTGACACCGCCATTCCGGTGCCGTGTTCGCGGATGGCCGCGCGCATTCACGGGTTCCTCCGGGACCGGCACCCGCGGTGCGCCTGCGCGTTCGCCGCCCCGCGGCGCGCCCCGGGGTCTGCCGCGGGGCGCGCGCAGCAGAGGTCCGCGCACGCAGAAGGGGCCCGGACGTTCGTGAACGTCCGGGCCCCTTCTGCCGTGGCTGAGCGAGGTGCGCGGCTCAGTCGCGCGCCGAGCGCTCGGCGCTGACCGTCCGGGTGTTCCGCCGGGACAGCGAACGCCGCTCGCGCGGCGTCATACCGCCGAAGATCCCGAAGTCCAGCCCGTTGCTGAGCGCGTCGGCCAGGCATTCGGACGCCACCGGGCAGCGACCACACACCGCTTTCGCGCGGTCGACCTGCTTGGCTCCCAACCCCACCTCGGAGATCGGGAAGAACAGCTCGGGGTCCTCGTCCCGGCAGGCGGCACGTTCCCGCCAGTCGTCGCCCGCATAACCGTTGTTCTCCGCCATCGTGCCACCTCCTTAAGCAATGGAACTCGCGTTCACGAACGGTCTCCCCGTCCACACGCACGCGCGCTCCCCACGCGCGCGGTCAACACGCGCACACGTGCGGGCGGGGAGACCATGACGATCGGATCGACGGTGAAACCCAGGAGTTAACGCGTCAGCCCCCGCGGATGTTCCGCGGAGTGTCATGACTCACGATCATCTCTGCCGAGCACCCGGCCCGGGCGCCGCCCTGTTGTGTCACCGTCCACAATCACCGGCTCGCCGTTGACAACCACAGCGCGACACCCGGTCGCCCCCTGCCGCGGTCGCTCGTAGCGCGCCCGATCGTGGATCGCCGCCGGATCAAACACTGTAACGTCACCGACCGCCCCCGTGGCAAGTACGCCGCGGCCCGCGAGCCGCAATCGTGTCGCAGGCAACTCCGTCATCTTCCGCACCGCCTCCTCGAGCCCGAGAAGGCCCTCGTCCCGCACGTACCACCCGAGGACCCGCGCGAACGTGCCGAAACTGCGCGGATGCGGGTGACCTTCGCCGCGCTCGGCGAGCGTCCACCCGTCACTGGCCACCGCCACGCGGGGATGGCGCAGCACCGCGCGCACGTCGTCGGCGTGCATCGAGTGGTGCACGACCAGCACCTCGCCGCGGTGGGCCTGCAGCACGCGCAGCACCGCTTCGGCCGCGTCGGTCCCCTCGCACCGCGCGATCTCCACCACTGAGGACCCGACGTGCGCGGAATAGCGCCCGGCGGGCGCTTCGGCCAGCACGAGACCGTGCGGATCGAGATCGCGCCCGAACCTCCGCCGCGTCTCGGCGGCGATGCGCCGCCGCTGCTCCGCGTCGGCGAGCCGCTCCAGCAGGGGCCCGGATCCCCCGTCGACCGCCCACGGCGGCAGCGCGGTGAGCAGCGACGTGCTCGACGCGGTGTACGGGTAGACGTCGGCGGCCGCGTCGACACCGCCGGCGCGCGCGGAATCCAGCCGCGCCAACGCCTCCGTGACCGAACCGTGATTCTCCGGGCCCGCGGCCTTCAGGTGCGACACCTGCAGGCGCGCCCCGCTGCGGCGGGCCGCCACGACCGCCTCGTCGAGCGCGCCGAGCAGTCCCGCGGCCTCGTCGCGCAGGTGCGTCGAGTACAGCAGGCCGTGCGCGGCGGCCGTTTCCACCAGTGCGGCGACCTCCCAGTCCGGTGCGAACACGCCGGGCGCGTAGATCAGGCCGGTGGAGAAGCCGAGCGCTCCCCCGGCCGCGGCCGCGCGCACGCAGGCCCGCATCCGCTCGAGTTCCGCCGGATCCGGCTCGCGGTCCTGCTCGCCCAGCACGGCCAGCCGGATCGCGTTGTGCCCGACCTGCACACCGATGTTGACCGCCGGGCGCGCCCGGTCCACCGCGGCGCGGAAACCCCGCGCGTCCCGCCAATCCCAACTCAGCGGACGGTCGTCGAAGATGCTCGCGCGGCGCAGCAGTCCGAGATCCCCGACCGGGAACGGCGAGTGTCCACAGTTTCCAGTGATGAGCGTCGTCACACCCTGCCGCAGCTGCGGCAGCGCCGCGGGGCTCTCCTCGACGGTGAAGTCGGCGTGCGTGTGCAGGTCGATGAACCCGGGAGCCACGACGAGCCCGGTGGCGTCGATCTCCCGCGCGCCCCGCAGCCGGCGCGGACCGATCTCGGCGATGCGGCCTGCGGTGATGCCCAGGTTCCCGCGGCGGCGGGCGCGTCCCGTCCCGTCGACGAGCACTCCGCCGTTGACCGCGATGTCGTGTTCGGACACGTGCACTGCTCCCCTCGCCGCTGCGCCGCGCCCTGCAGGACGGGCGCCGCGCAGGATAGGCGCCGCGCAGGGCGGGCACCGCACCGCGGCCGGGGCCGGCGCGCCCGCGCCGCGCACGGTGCCGCCCGCCGGCAGCGGGACTACCCTGCCGTGAGGACGTCGCCCCGCGGAGGTGTTCCCGATGACCAGTGCCGACCTGCTCGACGACGGTTTCGACCGGATCCGGGAGTCCGCGCACAACGCGGCGGCCGGGCTCTCCGGCGACCAGCTGACCTACCGCGCCGACGCCGCCGCGAACTCGATCTCGTGGCTGCTGTGGCACCTCACCCGCGTGCAGGACGACCACGTCTCCGAGCTGACCGGAACCGAGCAGATCTGGACCGCGCAGCACTGGCACGAGCGGTTCGACCTGCCGCTGCCGGTCGACGACACCGGGTTCGGGCACACCGCGGAGGAGGTCGCCGCCGTGTGGGTGCCGACCCCGGAACCGCTGCTCGGCTACCACGACGCGGTGCACGAGCACACCACCGCGTTCGTGCGCGGCCTCACCGACGAGGACCTGCCGCGCGTGGTCGACGAGTCCTGGGAGCCGCCCACCACGCTCGGGGTGCGGCTGGTCAGCGTGCTCGCCGACGGCCTGCAGCACGTCGGGCAGGCCGAGTTCGTCCGGGGAATGGTCGAGCGCGGAGCGGGCGCGTAGGAGAGTCCGCGAATTGGCTGGCGCAGTGAATCCGGTGGCAGGACCTCCGGCGAGGCCTCGCTGCGGGATCCCCGACATCGGGTAGCCACCCGCGCCCCTACTCCAGCTCGGCGCGGACGCCGACGAGCCGGACGGGCCTGTCGAGCGGGAACTCGCCGAGGGCGGTGAGGGCCGCTTCGGTGATCGCCTCGGCGGTGGCGGCCCGCACACCGCGGCCGTGGGTGTGCGTGCGGAACCGGTCGTCGCGGATCTTGACCACGACGCGGCGCGGCCGCAGCCCGTCCTGCTCGAGCTCCCCGGACAGGGTCGCGGCGAGCCGCCGCACCTCGGTGCGCACCCGGTCGCGGTCGTCGAGGTCGGTGTCGAAGGTGACTTCGCGGCCGTGCGAGCGCGGCGGAGGGGGCGTGTCGGTGACGGGACTGCTGTCGAACCCGTGGGCCAGCGCGACCAGCCACGGCCCGATGGACGGGCCGAAGGCGGCGGCCAGCTCGCCCCGGTCGGCGCGGGCGAGTTCGGCGACGGTGCCGATGCCGCGCTCGGCGAGGCGGCGGCTCGTCTTCGACCCGATGCCGTGCAGCGCATCGCACGGGCGGTCGGCCATGACGGCGACCCAGTTGTGCACGTCGAGCCGGTGGACGTTCTCCGGTTTCGCCAGCCCGGAGGCGATCTTGGCGCGCAGCTTGTTGTCGCCGATGCCCACCGAGCACGCCAGTCCGGTGCGCTCGCGCACGCGCCGCTGCAGTTCCCGCGCCGCGGACTCGGCCTCGGCCGTGTCGACGAGCAGGAAGGCCTCGTCCCAACCGGTCTGCTCCAGCCGCCCGCCCCAGCTCCGCAGCACGGCCATCACCTCGGTGGAGGCCTCCTGGTAGTGGTCGGAGTCGGCGGGGAGGAACACCGCCTGCGGACAGCGGGCGGCCGCGGTGCGCAGCGGCGTGCCCGAGCGCACCCCGTGCTCGCGGGCTTCGTAGGAGGCGCCGGCCACGACACCGCGGCGCGTCGGGTCGCCGGTTCCGCCGACGAGGACCGGCCGGCCGCGCAGCTGCGGGTGCCGCAGCAGTTCGACGGCCACGATGAACTGGTCCAGGTCGACGTGCAGCACGACGCGTTCCACGCCCTCAGGGTCGTCCCGGTCGGGTGCGGGCGCCAGCCGCACCGGGCGCCGGCGGAGGGATCCGCCGGTGCCCGCGCGCTCAGCGGTCGATGTCGGTCTGGCGGGTCTCCCGGGTGGCGATCAGGGCCAGGAGGGTGAGCGCGCCCATCGCGGCGAGGTAGACGCCGACCCAACCGAGCCCGTGCTCGTCGGCGAGCCAGGTCGCCGCGTACGGCGCGACGGAGGCGCCGAGGAGGCTGGCGAGGTTGTAGGAGACCGAGGCTCCGGTGTAGCGCACCGCTGCGGGGAACAGCTCCGGCAGCACCGCCCCCATCGGACCGAAGGTCATCCCCATCAACGCCAGCCCGACCACGAGGAACGACACCGTCGGCAGCACGCCGCCCCGCCCGAACCAGGGGCCGAGCAGCAGACCGAAGGCGATGATCGCCGAGGTGGTGGCGATGAGCGCGGGCCGGCGTCCGAACCGGTCGGCGCACCAGCCCGCGACGGGGATGGTCAGCCCGAAGAAGACGACGCCGATGAGCAGCAGCACCAGGAACTCGGAGCGCTCGTAGCCGAGGCCACCGGCGCTGGTCCCGTACGACAGCGAGAACACGGTCATCAGGTAGAACAGCACGTAGGTGGCCAGCATGACGAACGTGCCGAGCAGCACCGCCTTGGCGTCGGTGCGGAACACCCGCGCGAAGGGCACCCGGGCGCGCTGGTCGCTGGCCACGACCCTGGTGAACGCCGGGGTCTCGTGCAGGCTCAGGCGCACCCACAGGCCGACGAGCACCAGCGCCGCGGAGACGAGGAACGGGATGCGCCAGCCCCAGGAGAGGAACGCCGCGTCGCCCATGGTTCCGGACAGCAGCAGGAACAGGCCGTTGGCGATGAAGAACCCGATCGGCGCGCCGTACTGGGGGAAGGTGCCGAACAGGGCGCGGCGGCCGGGCGGCGCGTTCTCCGTGGCCAGCAGCGCGGCACCGCCCCACTCCCCGCCGAGGCCGAGGCCCTGGCCGAAGCGGCACAGCGCCAGCAGCAGCGGTGCGAGCACGCCGATGCTCTGGTAGGTGGGCAGCACCCCGATGAGCACCGTGGAGATGCCCATCGTCAGCAGCGAGGCGACGAGGGTGGCCTTGCGCCCGATGCGGTCGCCGAAGTGGCCGAACAGGGCGGATCCGACGGGCCGGGCGACGAAGGCGATGGCGAACGTCGCCAGCGACTGCAGCGTCGCTGCCGTGTCGTCCCCGGCGGGGAAGAACAGGTGCGGGAACACGAGCACCGCGGCGGTGGCGTAGACGTAGAAGTCGTAGAACTCGATCGAGGTGCCGACGAGACTGGCGACGACCACTTGGCGCGTCGAGTTGCGCCGTTCCGCCCCCTCTGCTCGGACCCCCGCCGGCGGGGCCTCGGTGCGGCCGGCAGTCATGGCACCCACCCTTCTCCTCACTCGTTCGAACGAGGAGACAGAGTACGTGCCGACTACCCACTCAACGGGACAGGGCTCCCATCATGTGGTTCAGCTCGCGTTGCGGACCGAGCGGGAACCACGCGAAAAGCCGTTGCGCTGCGCGGACACCGCGAAACCCCGCCGGGGAGACCACATCGCGGGACAGGGCGTTCGGGACGCCCCGAAACGAGCGGCGGGGCGGCCCGCGCCCCGCGGACGCGGACCGCCCCGCCTCACACCGCGAGGCGGCGGATCGTGGCGAATCCGCCCGCGCCGAACACCGCGGCGAGCAGCGCCGCGATCCCGGCGAGGCCGAGCGGACTCAGCGCCGCGAGGAACTCCCCGATCGCGGACCACGCCCCGATCCAGGTCACCACGACGACGAATCCCGCGGCGAGGACCAGCTGCGCGGCGAGGTAGCACACGGCGCCGAGCACGCGCCAGCGCCGGTAGGTCAGCCCCCACCACATCCCGTAGGCGAACAGCAGCACCATGAACGCGAACGCGGTCAGCCACGTCAACGGCCACGGCCCGTCGAGCACCCAGGGCACCCGGAAGAAGTGCATCTGCAGCCCCCACCCGCCGGTGGCCGCCTCGACGACCTGCAGCGCCGCCACGCCGAGCGCGTACACCGCGGCGACGAGGACGCCGAGGCCGAGCGCGCCCAGGTAGTAGCTGCGCCGGCTGACCCCCAGGGAGAACGCGAACGGCAGCGCCTGCGACATGCCCACGCTGCCCTGCACCGCCAGGAACACGTACAGCGCGATGATCCCGCCCGTGAAGTGCTGCTCACCGCTGGCCACCACCCCGGAGACGACGGCGTTGATCGCGAACGACAGCGCGAGGACGGCGGGCGGCAGGACCGCGTACTGGAACCGGTCGATGAGGAGGTACCGACCGACGTTGACGAGCGTGCTCATGACTCCCCCTGTTCGGCGCCGGAGGTCTGGACGAGCAACTGCTGCAGCGACAGCGGTTCCAGCCGCAGCCCCAGCCGCGCGGCGCGGGTCTGGTCCAACGAGTCGAACGGTTCGGCGATGGTCACCACCGACCGGGAGCCGAGGCTCTTGCGGTGCAGCACGCGGCTGCCGGTGACGAACTCCTCCACCGCGCCGCCGGCACCGGTGACGGTGACCGCGCTGCCGCGCACCTCGTCGCTCGGAGCGCTGACCGCCAGCCTGCCGCGGTCGAGCATGACGACGTCCTCCAGCAGGTCCGCGGCCTCGTCGACGAGGTGGGTGGACAGCAGCACGGTGCGCGGACGCTCGGCGTAGTCGGCGAGCATCCGGTCGTAGAACAGCTGCCGCGCGGCGGCGTCGAGCCCGGCGTAGGGCTCGTCGAAGATGGTGAGCTCCGCCCGCGAGGCGAGTCCCACCACGATGGACAGCGCCGAGCGCATACCGCGGGAGAGCTTCTTGACCTGCCGGTTCACCGGGAGGTCGAAGTCCTCGATCAGCCGGGCCGCGAGCTCCTCGCTCCAGTTCGGGTGGAACCAGGAGGCCGCGCGCACGGCGTGCCGCACCCGGATTTCCGGGAACACCTGGTCCTCGCGGACGAAGACCATCCGCCGCAGGACCCCCTCGTTCTCCACGGGATCCTCGCCGAAGACGCGGAGGCTGCCGGAGCTGGCGAACTCGTGCGCGGTGATCAACCGCATGAGCGTGGTCTTGCCCGCCCCGTTGCGCCCGAGCAGTCCGGTGATCGTCCCGCTCCGGACCTCGAGGTCGACGTCCTCAACCGCCGTGGTCCCGCGGTAGCTGCGCGTCAGCGCCCGTGTTGAAATCGCCGGTTCCATTGCCGTGGTCCTCCGCAGTCCTGCTCGTCGTCTCGATCAGCGACAGCAACGTGCCGTGGTCGATGCCCAACCGCTGCGCTTCGGCCAGCATCGGTTCGACGTACTGCTGGGCGAATCGCGTGCGCCGCTCGGCGAGCAGCTGCTCGCGGGCCCCCTCGGCCACGAACATCCCCACGCCGCGCCGCTTCTCCAGAAGTCCCTGACTGATCAGCATGTTGATTCCCTTTGCCGCGGTCGCCGGGTTGATCCGGTGAAAGGCCGCGAGCTCGTTCGACGAGGGAACGCGATCGCCCTCCGCCAAGCTCCCCTCCGCGATCTCGTCCGAGAGCTGCTCGGCGATCTGCGCGAAGAGGGGAACTCCCTCGTTGAGCACGGTCACCTCCCTGCGTCCCCTCACCACCTTGGTTAGGTGGTTCACTACTTGACTAATGTACCCGAGAGGTAGTTCGGACACCACCCCCCGCCCGCAGCTGCCACCGGCCGAGGGGCGGCCCGGCGCGGCCCGCACCGAGCGCTCCGCCCGCTCGCGGGCTCCGCTGCGGCCGACCGGTGGCCCCGGACCGGGTGGTGCGAGGCGTTCCGCGGCGGTGCAGCGGGTATCCGCCCGGCGGAACCGCACAACCGCACCCCGGAGGTGGCCGTGACGCAGGAGCAGCCCTACACCGGATTCGACCGGATGCCGATCGGCGGCGAACGGACCGCGAGCTCGACCGGTCGGACCGCCGCCGACAACGACCCCTACAGCGGCGAAACCCTCGTGCGGACCGGGCAGGCCGATGCGTCCGATGTGGACGCGGCGTTCCGCGCCGCGGAACGGGCCCAACCCGCGTGGGCGGCCGCGCCCGGCGTGGAGCGGTCCGAGGTGTTCCTGCGCGCCGCGGAGATCCTGCAGCGCCGCCGCGCGGAGATCCTCGACTGGCTCGTGCGCGAAGCCGGCGCCGTGCGCCGCCGCGCGGAGTGGGAGTGGCTGGCGGTGCGCGCGGTCATGCTGGAAAGCGCCGGTCAGACCACCCACGTGACCGGCAGCATCCTGCCCTCGGCGCTCGTCGCGGGCAAGGAGAACCGCGTCTACCGCGAACCGGTCGGCACCGTCGCGGTCATCAGCCCGTGGAACTTCCCGCTGCAGCTGTCCAACCGCTCGGTCGCCCCCGCGCTGGCCGCGGGCAACGCGGTCGTGCTCAAACCCGCCACCGACACGCCCGTCACGGGCGGGTTGCTGCTGGCGCGGATCTTCGAGGAGGCCGGCCTGCCGCCCGGCCTGCTCAACGTCGTCGTCGGACGCGGCGGCGAGGTCGGCGACCCGCTGGCCACCGACCCGCGCGCGGCGGTCCTGTCGTTCACCGGCTCCACGGCGGTGGGCCGCGGCATCGCCGCGAAGGCCCCGCTGAAGCGGCTGAGCCTGGAACTCGGCGGCAACGGCCCGCTCGTCGTGCTCGACGACGCCGATATCCCCCGGGCCGTGGAAGCGGCCGTGTTCGGCTCGTGGTTCCACCAGGGCCAGGTGTGCATGGCGACCAACCGCATCATCGCCGAACGCCGCGTGCACGACGACCTCGTGGAGCGCGTCGCCGCGCGCGCCCGCGAGCTGCGCTGCGGCGACCCGGCCGATCCGGACACCGCGGTGGGTCCGGTGATCAACGCCGACCAGCTGCGCGCGGTGCTCGGCGCGGTCTCCCGCGCCACCGACGACGGGGCGACCGTCGTGGTCTCCGGCGACGCGACGGGGCCGAGCGGGCTGGTGCTGCCGCCGCACGTGCTCACCGGCGGCAACGACGTCGCCACCGCGGCCGAGGAGGTGTTCGGGCCGGTGGCCACGATCGTCCCCGCCGAGGACGAGCAGCACGCGCTGCGGCTGGCCAACGACACCGAGCACGGGCTGTCCAGCGCGGTGTTCACCGGCGACGCCGAGCGCGGCGTGCGGTTCGCCCGGCAGGTGCGCGCGGGGATGACGCACGTCAACGACACGACCGTCAACGACGAGCCGAACACCGCCTTCGGCGGGGAGGAGGCCTCCGGTCGCGGCCGGTTCGGCGGCGGGTGGGCGATCGAGGAGTTCACCGCCGACCACTGGATCAGCGTGCAGCACACCCCGCGCGACCTGCGGTTGTAGCCGGTGGGCGCGCGCTCGTGGCCGGAACCGGCGACAGCGGCCCGCGGTGCGTGCGAAACTGCGCTCCCACGGAGATCACGAACGCGAACGGGGTGGAGCATGACCACGGAGCCGTCCTCGGAGCAGCCCTCCCGCGCGCACGCGGGCACCGGCATCGACGACACCGTCGCCCACTCGGCCCGGGTGTGGAACTACTGGCTCGGCGGCAAGGACCACTACGCCGTCGACCGCGCCCTGGGCGACGGCATCATCAACGCCGACCCGCAGATCGTCGACATCGCCAGGGCCAGCCGCAGCTTCCTCGCCCGCGCGGTGCACCACCTCGTCCGCGAGGCGGGCGTGCGCCAGTTCCTCGACGTCGGCACGGGCCTGCCCACCGCGGAGAACACCCACGAGATCGCGCAGCGGCTGGACCCGAGCTGCCGCGTCGTCTACGTCGACAACGACCCGCTCGTGCTCGCCCACGCCCGAGCGCTGCTCACGGGCACCGACGAGGGCGCGACCTCCTACATCGACGCGGACCTCTACGACCCGGAGGCGATCCTGCGGCAGGCGGCCGGGACGGTGGACCTCGACCGGCCGGTGGCGCTGATGCTGCTGAGCGTGCTCGGCCACGTGCCCACGGCCGAGCGCGCGCGCCGCGTGGTCACCGATCTCGTCGACGCGCTGCCGCCCGGCAGCTACCTCGCGATCACGGACAACGTGGACACCGATCCGGTCAACGCGCGGGCCGCGGAGCTGTACAACAGCAGCGACACCGTGCCGTACCACCTGCGCAGTCCGGAGGAGTTCACCGCGTACTTCGACCGCGTGGACGTGGTGGACCCGGGGATCGTCGGCTCGGTCCACTGGCGCCCCGACCTCGCACCGGAACCGCTCGAGAACGACGTGCCCACGCTCGGGGCCGTCGGGCGCAAACCTTGATCCGGTGGGACGGGGCGGGGGCGCGGCGCCCCCGCCTCCGCGGAACAGCTGCGCGGCGGAGCTGTTCCCCCGCTCACGCGGGGTCGGCGATCTTCACGAGCATCTTGCCCGTGTTCTGGCCGCGCATCATGTCCAGGAACGCCTCCGGGGCGTTGCGCAGGCCCTCCACCACGGTCTCCTGGTAGTGGATCTTGCCCTCGCTCAGCCAGCCGCCGACGTCGCGGGCGAACTGCTCGGTGAGCTCGGGGTGGTCGCCGACGATGAAACCGCGCATCCGCAGCCGCTTGCTCACCATCATGAACATGTTCCGCGGACCCGGTTCGGGTTCGGCGGCGTTGTACTGCGAGATCATCCCGCAGCAGGCGATGCGGCCGAAGTCGTTCATCGCGCCGATGGCCGCCTCGAGGTGCTCCCCGCCGACGTTGTCGAAGTAGACGTCGATGCCCTCCGGCGCCGCCTGCTTCAACTGGTCGCGCACCGGACCGTCCTTGTAGTTGAACGCGGCGTCGAAGCCGACCTCCTCGGTGAGGAAGCGCACCTTCTCCGCCGAGCCGGCGCTGCCGATGACGCGGGAGGCACCGCTGAGCTTCGCCAGCTGCCCGGCCAGCGAACCGACCGCACCGGCCGCCCCCGAGATGAACACGACGTCGCCCGGCTGCTGCTGCGCGATCTCGGACAGCCCGACGTAGGCGGTCATGCCCGGCATGCCGAGCACGTACAGGTAGGCGTTCAGCGGTGCGCGGTCGGGGTCGACCTTCTTCACCCGGCCCGCGTCGAGCACCGCGTAGTCGCGCCACCCGCGGTCGTGCAGCACGACGTCTCCGGCCTCCAGCTCCTCGGAGGCCGAGCTGACCACCTGGCCGACGGCGCCGCCGTCGAGCGGTGCACCGACTTCGAACGGGGCCACGTAGGACCGGCCCTCGTTCATGCGCCCGCGCATGTACGGGTCCACGCTCATCACCAGGTTGCGCACCAGGACCTGGCCCGCGGCGGGCTCGTCGACGGTGACCTCGGTGACGTCGAAGTTCTCCGAGGTGGGCCACCCCCGGGGCCGCGACGCCAGCCGGATCTCCACACCCGTGCGTTCCGTCATTCAGTGCTCCTCTTCCCGTCGGTTGCGTCTCGCAACGGAATTCCCCGCTCGACCATACGTCCGCGGGACCGGTGCCAGCTCGTCACCCGCGCCGCTCGTCGCCCGTACCGCCACCCGCAGCGGTGGCAGTACGATCAACCGCGGTCGCACCGACGAAAGGAACCCGATGACCGCGGAACTCGCCCCCTCCGACGTGTGCGACGCCGCGCGCCTGCTCTCCCCCGTGGCGCACCGCACACCGGTGGTCACCTCCCGCACGCTCGACGCCCGCGCCGGCGCCGAGGTGCTGCTCAAGTGCGAGAACCTGCAGCGCGCGGGGGCGTTCAAGTTCCGCGGCGCCTACAACGCGATCGCCCGGCTGTCCCCGGAGGAACGCGCCCGCGGTGTCGTGGCCTACTCCTCCGGCAACCACGCGCAGGCCGTCGCGCTGGCCGCGCAGCTGCTCGGCGCCCGCGCGGTCATCGTCATGCCCACCGACGCGCCCGCGGTGAAACGCGCGGCCACCGAGCTCTACGGGGCCGAAGTCGTCGCCTACGACCAGCGCACCGAGGACCGCGACGAGCTGGGGCGCCGCCTGGCGGCCGAACGGGGGCTCACGCTCGTGCCCCCGTTCGACCACCCGCACATCATGGCCGGGCAGGGCACGACCGCGCTCGAGCTGTGGGAGCAGTCCGGCGAGGACCTGGGGGCGGTGCTCGCGCCGGTGGGCGGCGGCGGTCTGCTCGCCGGTTGCGCCACGTTCCTCCGCCACGCGCGACCGGGCATCCGCCTGATCGGGGTGGAGCCGGACACCGCCGACGACACCCGCAGGTCGTTCGCCGCCGGGGAGCGGGTGGCGATCCCGCGGCCGGAGACCCTCGCGGACGGCCTCGCCGCGCCCACCCCCGGTGCCCGCACCTTCGCCGTCAACCGCGCCCTCGTGGACGAGGTCGTCGTGGTCGGCGAGGACGAGATCCGCTCGGCGGTGCGGTTCGCGTTCGAACGCCTCAAGCTCGCCGTCGAACCCAGCGGGGCCGTCCCGCTGGCTGCCGTGCTCAGTGGACGGTTGGAGCTGCCGCACCGCGTCGGCGTGGTCGTCTCCGGGGGCAACATCGGCACCGAGCAGATCGCCCGGCTCTTCGCCGCGTGAGCCCCGGCCGCGGTCGGGGGCGAACGCGGGCCGCGGTGTTCCGGTCGCCCGCGCGCGCGGCGCTCCGAGTAGTCTGGGCCGAGGAGGCACGATGGCACAGCAGCGGGGGGAGCACTTCGTGCGCTCGGTGGACCGGGCGCTGTCGGTGCTCCGCGCCTTCACCCCGGAGCGGCAGGAGATGACGCTGACCGAGGTCTCCCGGGCCAGCGGGCTGGACCGGGCGGGTGCCCGGCGCATCCTGCTGACCCTGGCCGAACTCGGCTACGTGCGCCACGACGGGCGGCACTTCGCGCTGACCTCGCAGGTGCTCGAGTTCGGCCACGCCTACCTGTCGAGCCGTTCGCTGCCGCAGATCGCCGAGCCCCACCTGCGCCGCCTGACCGAGCAGGTGCGGGAGATGTCCGCGCTGGCCGTGCTGGAGGGCGAGGAGATCTGCTACGTCGCCCAGGTGCCCGGCCCGAAACTGCTGTCGGTGACGATCCCGGTGGGCACCCGGTTCCCCGCGCACGCCACGTCGATGGGCAAGGTGCTGCTCTCGGCGATCCCGCCGGAACGCCTGGCGGCGCGGCTGCAGGGCAAGGAGTTCAGCCGGTTCGCCTCCCGCACGGTGACCACGTGGGAGGAGCTGTTCGCCGAGCTCGCCCGGATCCGCAAGCAGGGCCACGTCATCGCCGACAGCGAACTCGAGGACGGGCTGCGCGGGGTCGCCGTGCCGGTGCGCGATGCGGACGGGAGCGTCTGCGCGGCGGCGAACGTCTCCCTCGACGCGAACAGCGCCTCGGTGGAGGACGTGCGCCGCGACGTCGTCCCGCTGCTGGCCGCCACGGCGGCGCGCATCGAGGCGGACCTGCGGATGCGGCCGCGGCACCCGGCGGACCACGCGCAGTGATCCCGCCGGGCACCGCTCCCCTGTGGCGGGCCCGCCGGCCTCAGTGGCCCGCGAGTTCCTCGCGGTAGGCCTTCTCCGCCACGTGGATGAAGAAGTCCGGTTCCGAATCCGCGTAGGAATCCTGGAAATCGCCGTAGGTGTCGATCCGCTGGAAACCGACGTCGCGCAGCAGGCCGCGCGTGTAGTCCTTGCGCAGCGGGTACATGTTCAGGTGGTACTCGCTGCCGTCGGGGAACCCGTAGCGGTAGCGCGCCAGCCCCTCGTCGACGTGCTCGGGCACGGCCGAGACCTGCTCACCGCAGTAGTAGTAGGTGTGCTCGCTCGTGCCGTCGCCGTCGAGGACGGCGTCGTAGTTGCGCTGGTCGAGGATGAGCACTCCGTCGTGGGCCAGCACGGAGTAGAACTCGGCGAGCGCCTTGCGGCGATCGTGCTCGTCGAACAGGTGCGTGAACGAGTTGCCGAGGCAGAGCACCGCGTCGAACGGGCCGTCCACCTCGCGGCTGAGCCAGCGCCAGTCGGCGTTGACCGTCCGCAGCACCTGACCGCCGTGCTCCATGCCGTTGCGGAACGCCTTGGCCAGCATCTGGGGACTGCCGTCCGCGCTGACCGCGTCGAATCCCTCGTCGAGCAGGCGCACCGAGTGGAATCCGGTGCCGGTGGCCGCGTCCAGCACCCTCCGCGCTCCGCGGGAGCGGAGCTGCTCGATGAAGAACCGGCCTTCGCCGTGCGCCCGACCGCTCCAATCGATCAGGTCGTCCCACTTGTCGACCAGACCGCCGACGTATTCCCGGGCGTAGTGCCCGGTCTCGCGGACCTCCAGCGGATTCGCGCCGAAATCCTGGGACTCCATGGCCAGCGACTCCGCGGTTCCGGTCGTCGTTTCGCCGCTGCGCTGGTTCAGGACGTTTTTCGTCATGCTCCGTTTCCTATTTCTGCTCGGGCACCGCGAGGCGGAATGCGCGCATCCCGCGCGGGTCGTTCTTTCTCCACCGCTTTCCGGTGCCGAGCTCGACATTAGGCGGTTCCACCTCGGATTCAAGACCGCGCTGCCGGGCTTCCGGGCGGAATTCGGGGCCGCGTCCCGGAGCGGGTTCGGCGCGTTGCCCGCCTGACCTGGTGCGTCGCCGCGCCGCGCGGTGGCCGCGCTGCCGGCGGAGAAATCCGCGCCGCGTTCGTGCCGCGACCGCTGCTGTCGCTGCGCGAACGGGCCGAATGCGGGAGCGGCCGCCGGCAGGAGCTCTTCCCGGATCGGATCGCCCTCCCCTCGACCGCGTCGTTTCCGCAGGTCATGGACTCGAACACCGACAGGTGCGCGGACCTCCGCGCTCGCTCCGGCACCGGCGACGGGGCGCGAGGTGCTGCGCATCACAGTTCAACCGCGCACAGCGCGCTCCTACGGTGCTGCGCACACCGCGATCCAGGTCACACGCGGTGAGATGCGGCGGAAGACGACGGGGACCGCACGCGCCCGAGCGCGGTGCGGGCACGCGGGAGGTTTCGATGGAGAAACGGATCCGGAACAGGGCGTTCGCGGCAGCGGTCGTGGAGGCCGACGAGGCCGCGCAGTTGATCGAACCGGGATCGATCGTCGGCATGAGCGGGTTCACCGGCGCGGGCTATCCGAAGGAAGTGCCGCAGGCGCTGGCCAAGCGGATCTCCGCCGAGCACGAGCAGGGCCGCGAGATGCGGATCTCGCTGTGGACGGGTGCCTCCACCGCGCCCGAGCTCGACGGGGCGCTGAGCGAAGTGGACGGCGTCGACCTGCGCATGCCGTACCAGTCGGATCCGGTCACGCGGGAGCGGATCAACACCGGCCGCGTCGACTACGCCGACGTGCACCTCTCCCACGTGGCCGACAACGCCCGGCGCGGCTCGTTCGGCCACCTCGACACCGCGATCATCGAGGTCTCCGGGATCACCGAGGACGGCCGGCTGATCCCCTCCTCCTCGGTCGGCAACAACGCCGCGTGGCTGGCCCTGGCCGAGAAGGTGATCCTGGAGGTGAACTCGTGGCAGAGCGAACACCTGCGCGGGATGCACGACGTGCTGGACCTGTCCGGTGCGGACAGGTCGCGGCCCGTCCCGATCGCCACGCCGTCCGATCGCGTGGGCGAGCCCGCGCTGACGTGCCGGCCGGAGAAGATCGCGGCCGTGGTGCGCACGCACTCGCCGGACCGGAACAGCCCGTTCACCCCGCCCGACGCGGTGTCCCAGCGCATCGCCGAGCACGTGCTCGACTTCCTCGACGGCGAGAGGCGCTCCGGACGCCTGCCGCGCAGCCTGTTGCCCCTGCAGTCCGGGGTCGGCAACGTCGCCAACGCGGTCCTGTCCGGTGTGGACTCCGGACCGTTCACCGGCCTGGCCGCCTACACCGAGGTGATCCAGGACGGCATGCTGCAGCTGCTCGAATCGGGCACGTTGCGCACCGCATCGGCCACGGCGTTCTCGCTGAGCCCCGCGGCGGTGGACCGGTTCAACCGGGAGGCCGCGGCCTACCGGGACCGGATCATCCTGCGGCCGCAGGAGATCAGCAACCACCCCGAGGTGATCCGCCGGCTGGGCTGCCTGGCGATGAACGGCGCCGTCGAAGCCGACATCTACGGCAACGTCAACTCGACGCACCTCATGGGCAGCCGCGTGCAGAACGGCATCGGCGGGTCCGGGGACTTCGCGCGCAACGCCGCCCTGTCCGTGTTCGTCACGCCCTCGCAGGCGAAAGGCGGTGCGATTTCCGCGATCGTGCCGATGGTCTCGCACGTGGACCACACCGAGCACGACGTCGACGTCCTCGTCACCGAGCAGGGGGCGGCGGACCTGCGCGGCCTGTCACCCCGCGCGCGGGCCCGGCTGATCATCGAGCGCTGCGCCCATCCCGACTTCCGCCCGGCGCTGCGCGACTACCTCCAGCGCAGCCTGCGGAGCTCGTACGGGCTGCACACCCCGCACCTGCTCGACGAGGCGCTGTCGTGGCACCAGCGCTTCGTCCGGACGGGGAGCATGCGGTTCGGTTGACCCGCGGGTTCCGCGCAGCACCGCACGGCGCCCACCGGGGGAACCCGGACCACCGCTCCGCTCCCGGCGAGCGGTCCGCGGCCTCACATGCCCCGGACGTCCTCGACCCAGGTCCTGGTGCCGACGCGGGTCACCCTGATCGACGCGACGCGGTTGGCCCGGTCGAGCAGTCGCGGCACCTCCTCCCCGGCGGGAACGCGGCCGAGCTCGGCCACGCCGTGGGCGAGAGCGCCGTGCCAGACGTCACCGGCGGCGAGGGTGTCCTGCGGGCTCACCGACGGCGGTTCCACGGTGCCGCTGCGCTCCGGCCCCGACTCGGTGCGGTGCACCCAGCTGACCGGTCCGGCTCCGGCCGTGCGGGCGAGCACGCCCACGCCCCGGTCGAGCAGGGCCGCGTCGGTGTCGTCCTGCCCCGGCAGGTCCGGCAGGCGGAACCCCTCGGAGCAGGCGCAGAGGTCGATGTGCGGCAGGAGCTCGTCGAAGACCGGTTTGTAACTGCCCGCGTCGGCCACCACGGGCACCCCGCGGCGCGCGGCGGCGTGCACGGCCTCGCGGGCGAGCTGCGGGTGGTGGCCGTCGATGAGCACCGCGTCGGCCTCGGCGACGGTGCGTTCGGTCTCCGCGGGCGCGGGCAGGTCCACCCCGGCGGCGTTGTGCGAGACGATCGTGCGCTCGCCGTCGCTGTCCCGCACGGTCACGGCGCTCACGGCCGGGGCCTCGTCTCGTTCGGCGGCGGCGTCGAGCAGGGCGACCCCCTGTTCGACGAGGTCATCGCGGGCGAGGGCGGCGAGCGGGTGCCGCCCGAGCCCGGTGAGCAGGGTGGCCCGCCCGCCGAGCGCGGTGACCGCCACCGAGGCGTGGCTGGCCGGACCGCCGGCCGCGGTCTCGACCGATGTGGACTGGGCCTTCTGCCCGAGCCGGGGGTACTCCTCGACCCGCTGGACCAGGTCGACGGTGCACAATCCGACCAGCAGCACTGCGATCCGTTCTCCGGGCATGTCCCCAGTCTGCCTGCCGCCGCCGGGGTCCGTGGCTGCGGCTGTTCACCCCTCAGCGGCAGTTCACTCCGCGGCGGGGTCTTCCGGCGGCAGCTCGGGTTCCGGCGGGGCGGGGCGCGTCCCCGCGCCCAGTCGAGCGGTGAGCAGTTCCACCAGCTGTTCGGGGTCGACCGGCTTCGGGACGAACTCGTCCGCACCGGCCTGCAGGCTGGTGCTCCGGTCGTCCTCGCGGGCCTGGGCGGTCACGGCGACGAGCAGCAGGTCCCGGTACCGGGGGATCTCCCGGACGAGCCGGATGGCGGTGTTGCCGTCCATCTCCGGCAGCATCACGTCCATGAGCACCGCGCGCACGTCGTGCTCGCGCTGCAGCGCGGCGAGCCCGGCGGCGGCGGACTCCGCGCACAGCACCCGCAGGCCGTGCCTGCGCAGCAGTGCGGCCGTCGCCTCGGCCCCCCGCGGGTCGTCGTCGACGATGAGCACGGTCTCGCCCTGGAACTGCGCGGGGGACGTCCGCACCGCCGCGTCCGGTTCGGCCTGCGGCCCGGGCGGGTCGATGCCTTCGGCCACCGCGTCCCAGGTCGTCGTGGGGTCGTCCCCGGCGGCGACCCCGGCGGCGACCCCGGTGGGCTGCTGCGGGATCGCTCCGGCCGGCACCGGCGCTTCGCCCTGCTCCTGCGGCTCCACTTCGGGGGCGGCGGGGAGGTAGAGGGTGAAGGCGCTGCCCTCGCCGTGCCGGCTGTGCACCCGCAGCTCCCCGCCGAGCAGGGCGGTCAGCTCCTGGCTGATGGACAGGCCCAGCCCGGTGCCGCCGTGCCGGCGGGCGGTGGTGCCGTCCACCTGCTGGAAGGCCTCGAAGATCCGCTGCAGCTGCTCGGCCGGGATGCCGATGCCGCTGTCGCGCACCGAGAACGCCACCGGCTCCGCCGCCGCGGTCAGCGCGGTGCCGCCGACCTCCGCGAGCTCGGCGCGGCGCATGCGCAGCTCGACGCTCCCCTCCTCGGTGAACTTGATGGCGTTGGACAGCAGGTTGCGCAGGATCTGCTCCAACCGGCTGTGGTCGGTGCGGATCGTGCCGGGCAGGTCCGCGTCGACGAGCAAGTCGAAGTGCAGCCCCTGCTCCTCGGCCAGCGGCCGGTACAGCGACTCCAGGTGGGTGGCCAGGTCCGCCACGGCCACGTCCTCGATGAGCAGCCGCATCCTCCCGGCCTCCACTTTGGACAGGTCGAGGACGTCGTTGATGAGCGCGAGCAGTTCCGAACCGGCCTGGTGGATGGTCGAGGCGAGCTCGACCTGTTCGGCGGTCAGCGTGCCCTCGCTGTCGTCCGCGAGGAGCTTCGCCAGCAGCAGCACGCTGTTGAGCGGGGTGCGCAGCTCGTGCGACATGTTGGCGAGGAACTCGGACTTGTACGCCGAGGCCTCGGACAGCTGGCGGGCGCGCTCCTCGAGCTCCTGCCGGGCGCTCTCGATCTCCCGGTTCTTCAGCTCGATGTCGGCGTTGCGGCTGGCCAGCAGCGCCGCCTTCTCCTCCAGCTCCGCGTTCGACCGGCGCAGCTCCGACTGCTGCCGCTGCAACTGCTCGGACTGCTGGCTCAGCTCCGCGGCGAGGTGCTGCGACTCGGCCAGCAGCGACTCGGTGCGCGAGTTGACGACGATGGTGTTGACGTCGACGCCGATCGTCTCCTTCAACTGCTCGAGCAGGTCCAGCTGCAGCGGCCCGAACGGGTGGAACGCGGCCAGTTCCACCACGCCCAGCACCTGCTGCTCGAACGGGACCGGCACGACGACCAGGTGGGTGGCCTCCGCACCGCCGAGCCCGGAGCTCACCCGGGGGTACTCCCCCGGCGCGCCGGTGACCACGATG
Organism: Salinifilum aidingensis; assembly: GCF_054782015.1. Taxonomy (NCBI): domain Bacteria; kingdom Bacillati; phylum Actinomycetota; class Actinomycetes; order Pseudonocardiales; family Pseudonocardiaceae; genus Salinifilum; species Salinifilum aidingensis. The sequence goes on from NZ_BAAGTH010000008.1 coordinate 158,840, forward strand.
GTGCGGTTGTCCGCCGCCGCCTGCCCCACCAGCGACTCGCCGGCGCGGAACCGCCGGTCGGGCCGGCCCTCGGTGGTGCCGTGGGAGGCGATCTCCCGCCACGAGGGGCTCCCGTCGTGCTGGTCGGTCTCGCCGAGGTAGAACACCCCGCAGGGCGCGTCCAGCAACCAGGCGAGCTCGCCGAGCAGCAGCCGGGCCAGCGTCCGCACGTCCTGCTGGCCCTTCATCAAGGCGGACAGGCGCGCGAAGTTGCTCTTGAGCCAATCCTGCTCCCGGTTGACCCGAGTGGACTCGCGCAGGTTGTCGATCATCGCGTTGATGTTGTCCTTGAGCACGGCCACCTCGCCGGAGGCCTGCACCGTGATCCGCTGCGTGAGGTCCCCGTTGGTGACGGCCGTGGCGACCCCGGCGATCGCCCGCACCTGGCTGGTGAGGTTGCCGGCCAGGCTGTTGACGCTCTCGGTCAGGCGCCGCCACGTCCCGGACACGTCGGCCACCTCGGCCTGCCCGCCCAGCTTGCCCTCGGTGCCCACTTCGCGCGCCACGCGGGTGACCTCGGCGGCGAACGCGGACAACTGCCCGACCATCGTGTTGATCGTCGTCTTCAGCTCGAGGATCTCGCCGCTGGCGTCCACGTCGATGCGCCGGGAGAGGTCGCCGCGCGCGACGGCGGTGGTGACCTGCGAGATGTTGCGCACCTGGTTGGTCAGGTTGCGCGCCATGATGTTGACGTTGTCGGTGAGGTCCTTCCACGTGCCGGCGACGTTCGGCACCCGCGCCTGCCCGCCCAGCTTGCCCTCGGTGCCCACTTCGCGCGCCACCTGCGTGACCTGCTCGGCGAACACGCTGAGCGTGTCGACCATGTCGTTGATCGTCTCGACGAGGCTGCCGACCTCGCCGCGGGCGGTGACGGTGCTCTTCTTCGACAGGTCGCCTCCGCCCACCGCCGTGGCCACCCCGCCGATGCTGCGCAGCTGGGCGGTGAGGTTGTCGGCCATGGTGTTGACGTCGTCGGCGAGATCGCGCCACGCCCCCGACAGGCCGTGCACCCTGACCTGGCCGCCGAGCTTGCCCTGGACGCCCAGCTCGCGGGCCAACCGGTCCATCTCGTCGGTGAACGCCGCCAGCTGGTCGATCATGCCGTTGACGGTGTTCTGCAGCACGAGCACCTCGCCGCGGGCGTCGACCGGAACCCGCCCGCCGAGGTCGCCGCCGGCGACGCGGTCGGCCACCTCGGACAGCCCGCGCACGTGCTGGGCGAGGTTGCGCGACATGCCGTTGACGGCCTCGGCGAGGTCGTGCCACGCACCGGGTTCCGCGGCGATGTCGACCTGCCCGCCCAGCTGGCCCTCCACGGAGATCTCCCGCGCGACGCGGACGATCTCGCCGTGCACCGAGGACAGCCGGTCCACGGTGGTGTTCACCTGGTGCCGCAGTTCGGCGAACTCGCCGTCGGCCGCGGTGGTCATCCGGCGTCCGAGGTCGCCGGTACCGGCCGTGCGCACGACTTCGGTCGCCTCCCGGACCTGCAGCGTCACGGTCGCGACGAGCTCGTCGACCGATTCGGCCATCTCCCGCCAGCTGCCGGCCAGCCCGGAGGTCTGCAGGCGCCCGCCGAGGCGCCCGTGGTGCCCGGTTTCCGCCGCGACGCGCGTCATCTCCCGCGACAGCAGCGACAGCTGGTCGAGCAGCGCGTTCACCTCGGCTCCGAGCTGCCCGAACTCGCCGGGCAAGCCGACGTCCCCGGCGCGGCGGGGCATGCGCTGGGTGAAGTCGCCGCGGGTCATGGCCGTCAGCACCCGGTGCAGCTCCTCCAGCGGTGCGAGCGTCGAGTGCAGCAGTCCGTTGATCGACTGCGCCGCGACCGACCAGCCGCTCTCCGCGGGCGCGGTGAACCCGACCGGGGCGACGGGCCACCGCCCGTCCGCGGCGGCCTCGCTCACCCGGTGCAGCTCGCCGACCAGGTGCTGGTTGCGCTCGGCGAGCGCGTTGAACGCGGTGGCCAGCTCGGCCGGCAGCCCGTCGCCGGAGACCGCGAGGCGCCGGCGGAAGTTCCCGTCGCGCAGATCGGTCAACCCGCCCAGCACCCGGCGCATCGCCGCTTCGGCGGACCGCAGGCGCGCATGCGCGGAGCCTTCCGCATCCGCGGCCCGCTGCTGCTCGCTCATCTCGTCACCGCTTGTCGCGGGGGTCCCGTTCCAGGCGCAGTTCGGTGGCCAGCACGGCGGCTTCGCTGCGGTGCCGCATCGCCAGTTTGGACAGCATCTGCGAGACGTAGTTCTTGATCGTCTTCTCGGCGAGCTGCATCTCCCGCGCGATCTCGCGGTTGGTGCGCCCGGCTCCGATGTGCTCGAGGACTTCGCGCTCGCGGACCGTCAACCCCCGCAGGGGGTCCGCCTGCTGCTCCTCGCGGCGCAGCATGGCCATCATCGCTTCGGTCCGGCGCGGATCGACGAGCGTGCGGCCCGCGCCGACGCTGCGGATGGCGTCGAGGAGTTCGGTGCCGACGACCCCCTTGAGCACGAAACCGGCCGCACCCGCCAGCACGGCGTCCATCAACGCCTCCTGGTCGTCGTAGGAGGTCAGCATCAGGCACCGCAGCGAGGGGATCCGCGAGCGCAGTTCCCGGCACAGCTCGACACCGTTGCCGTCGCGCAGGCGCACGTCGAGCACGGCCACCTCGGGGGAGAGCTGCTCCGCCCGCGCGAGCGCCTCCCCCGCGGAGGCCGCCTCGCCGACCAGGTCGAGATCAGCGGTCCCGCCGATCATCGCGGCGATGCCGCGCCGGATCACCTCGTGGTCGTCGACGACGAATACGCGCGTTCCCATCCTCACCTCACGCCGAGGCCTCCCGTCGGGGCGCACCGCTGCCGCGCCACAGGGCGGACGCGCCGGTCCCAGCTGCGCGGCTTCCCGTTCCTGTTGTAGCGCACCGCGCGCGGCGAAGGCGCGTTTGCGCTGATCAAACGGGTAGTGCAACTCGAACGAGTGAAATCTCGGCGTGCTCCGCCCGCACCGCGCGAACCGGTGCGCCGCCGGCTGCGGGCACGGCCGGCGACACCCGGCTCCCGCCACCCCCGAGCTGGCGACTCCGGACCCGCGCGCGTCAGTAGCGGCGCATGAACCGGTCGAAGGTCGTGTTCGCCGCGCCCCAGTCCGCCGTGATCAACTCGGTCGTCTCACCGCCGGCGGGCTCGGCGTCGACGGTGACCACGAAGCCCGGCTCGGACACCCGGCGGCGCAGTTGCACCAGCCGCCCGCCCGCCGAGCGGCCGACCCGCTGCCCGCGGTCGCGCGTTGCGCTCTCGCCCGGTGCGAGCTCGGTCGCCGCGTTCTCCGCCATGGGTCCGTTGTAGCGCACGCGCGGTCACCGGCACAGGGGGCCCGGAGCGATTCGGCATCCTCCGAGCGAGTTAGGGGCCGCGCGGATTGGGCGGCCATGTGCTCGACCGCACCGGCCCGCGCGACCGCTCGTCCCCGAACGGGCGCCGCGGAGACGTGCGGGCGGCGACCGCCGGGGACCAGCCGACGAGTTCGGCGGTCGAGCAGCGTTCGGGGAAGCGGAGCCCTGCACGCCGCGGGGACTCGCGCTCGAGTTCCGCGGAACTCGAGCTCGCCGGTCTCAGCCTCGCGGCGGCCCCTGCTGGGGTCCCTGCGGAGGCCCCTGCGGAGGGGGACCCGGGGGGCGCTGGCCCTGCGGCGGACCTGGGGACGGCGGCCCCGGCTGGGGTGGTCCCTGCTGGGGTGGTCCCTGCTGGGGCCGGCCGCCCGGCGCCTGCGGTGGCGGACCGCTGCCGCCTGCTCCCGGGGAGTGCCCCGGTGCCGGCGGCCGGGGGGCCGGTTGCCCCCGGGGAGCGTGCCCGGGCGCCTGCGGCGGGGCGGGTCGCCGCCCTCCCGGCGCGACCGGCTGCTGCGCGGCGGCAGGTTGGCCCACGGGCGGGCTCGCCGGGGCCTGCCGGTAGCTCGGCATCTCGCTGCGCTGCAACTGCGCCGGCAGCGCGACGAATCCGGACTGCTCCCCGCGCGGAGTCCAGGAGGGGGCGGAGGCGCTCGGCATCCGGCGGAAGAACGCGTCGCGGGCCACGCGCATCAGCCCGAGGATCGCGTCGCGCCGGGCGTAGAACGGCTGCGCGTCGATCGTGCGGCGGCGCGCGTGGTCGTGCAGCAGCGCCAGCTCGGTGGCGGCCAGCTGGTAGTCGGCCATCGCCCGGGCACCGTTGACCCCCGCCTGCGTCCGCGCCCAGCGGCGCGCCTTGCGCCGCTCCGGCAGGCTGCAGAGCATGCGCACGTCGTTGGGCTGCACGAGCCCGCTGGGCACGTACGGCGGCAGGTAGGTGCCGATCTTGCCGATGGTGCGCTTGCGGTCGACGACCACGACGACGACCAGCCCCACGAGCACCAGCGCCAGGAACAGGTACGCCAGCACCATCCCGACGAGGCCGAGCAGCGTGACCCCGCCGTTCCACAGCGCGTGCAGGAACACGGCGCCGACCCAGCCGCCGATCACCGCGAACGCGCCCCCGGCGCCGCGGTTCTTGGCCGCGTAGGCCACGCCGAGCCCGATCATCGCCGTGTACATCGGGTGCCCCAGCGGGGAGATCACCCCGCGCATGAGCACGGTGACCAGCACGTCCTGCCCGGATTCGGCGAGGCCGCGCATGTAGTACAGGATGTTCTCGACCAGGGCGAAGCCGAGGCCGCACATCCCGGCGTAGACGATGCCGTCGGTCGGCCCGTCGATCTCCTGGCGCCGCACCCACAGCAGGTACAGCAGCAGGGCGCCCTTGAAGCTCTCCTCGACGACGGGCGCGACCAGCGCACTGCTGAACAGCTCCGACCACGCCCCGAACGCCGGCTGCGCGAGGATCCCCACCGTCGTGTTCACCACGAGCGCACCGAGCACGGCCACCCCCGCGCCCCAGGCGAAGGACAACCACAGGTTCAGCTGCGGTTCCGGTTCCAACCGGTCGATGAGCAGCAGCAGCCCGCAGCAGACGACCGCGGTCGGAACGGCCAGCAGCGTGCCCACGGCGACGTTCACCGGCCCGCCCCGCAGCAGGTAGTACGCCAGGGCCAGCAGCAGGCACGCACCGGAGATGATGAGGCCGACGATCAGCGCCACCGGCGCGCGCTGCGGATTGCGACCGTCGAGGATCGACTGCGGGCTGAACACGGGCATGCCGGAGAGGGTAGGAGACGCCTCCCCGCGCGTGGTTCCGAACCGGCGCACTCGGCGCCTGAGATCCACGTCATGCGCCGCCGAGCAGCCGCGCGGCGGCACCGCACCGGATCACAGGGCGGGACGGTGGTTCTCGGTGTAGGCCCACGGCCGGATCCGCTCGAGTTCCTTGCCGAGGCGGAACACGGCGGCATCCGCGTGGGGGCGGCCGACGATCTGCACCCCGGTGGGCACGCCGGTGCTCGCGTGCCCGCTGGGCACCGCCAGCACCGGGCACCGGTTGGCGATGTTGAACGGAGCGGCCATGGTGGCCTCGATGTGGTCGGCGAAGCGCACACCGTCCACTTCGAACCCCCCGGCGAGGTCGTCACCGGCCGGGAACGCGGGCACACCTGCCGTGGGGCACAGCAGCACGTCGTAGTCCTGCAGCGTCTCGGCGAGCTGGCGCTGCACCCGCGCTTCGATCGCGAGGCCCCGCGGCACGCTGGTGCTGCGGGCGGCCTGCTGCATGGATTCGAGGAACCGCGCGGTGTAGGGGGCGACCCGGTCCTCCTGGCCGGAGACCTGCTCGGCCACGAACGCGCCGAAGAACCGGGAGAAGTGCGCCGCGGTGGCGTAGGTGATCTCCTCGCGCCGCCACGGCAGCGTCACTTCCTCGACCAGCACGCCGGCCTGCTCCAGCGCCGCGGCGGTGGCCCGGGTGTTCGCCGCCACCTCCGGTGTGACCGGGTAGTCGCCCACGGTTTCGCACATCGCCACCCGCATGCCCGCGGCCGGCGGGTGCTCGAGGGGCAGTTCCTGCCGCGGCAGCGAGGCGTGGTCGCGCGGATCCGGCCCGATGAGCGCGTTGGCGAACAGGATCGCGTCGTCCACGGTGCGCGCCAGCGGGCCGTCGCCGCGGTAGTAGTCGGCCGACAGCGGGGGTTTGCCGGGGATTCTGCCGTAGGGGGCCTTGTAACCGACCAGGCCGGTGAACGCCGCGGGCACCCGGGTGGACCCCGCGATGTCCGAAGCGGAGGCCAGCGTGGTCGTGCCCGCGGCCAGGGCCGCGGCCGATCCGCCGGAGGATCCGCCGGGGCTGTACTCCCGGTTCCACGGGTTGCGGGTCACACCCCACAGGGGACCGTGGGTGAAGGTGGCGATGCTGAACTCGGGAGTGGTGGTGCGCGCGTGCACGATCCCGCCCGCCTGCTCGATGCGGTCGACGACCGGGGCGTTCTCCTCGGCAACGGCGTCGGCGAACAGCACCGATCCTTCGCTGAGCGAGTAGCCGGCCAGCGCGTGCTTCTCCTTGGCCGCCACCGGGATCCCCTCCAGCGCGCGCGGCGCGGGCCCGGTTCCGCGGAACCGGGCTTCCGCGTCGCGCGCCTGCCAGCGGGCCCGCGCGTACAGGCGCTCGGTGAACGCGTTGACCTGCGGCTCGACCTCGTCCGCCCGTTCGATCAGGGCGTCCAGCAGTTCCACGGGGGACAACTTGCCCGCCCGGAACAGCACCGCGGCCTCCGCCGCGCTCAGGTAGCACAGGTCGTTCATCGCGACACCTCACGTCGTTCCGGGCGCACCGCGCACCGCCGGCCTGCGGCTCGGGTCAGGAGTTGCGGGGGAAACCGAGGTTCACCCCGCCCTGCGAGGGGTCCGGCCAGCGCGTGGTGACCACCTTGTTGCGGGTGAAGAAGTGGATTCCCTCCGGACCGTAGGCATGGGTATCACCGAACAGCGACTCCTTCCAACCGCCGAACGAGTACTGCGCCACCGGAACCGGGATCGGCACGTTCACCCCGACCATCCCGACTTCGACCTCCTCGGCGAACTCCCGTGCCGCACCGCCGTTCTCGGTGAACACGGCCGTGCCGTTGCCGTACGGGTTGCCGTTGAGCACGTCGAGGGCTTCGCGGTAGGAGCCCGCGCGCAGCATCGACAGGACGGGACCGAAGATCTCGTCGGTGTAGACGGACATGTCGGTGCGCACGTGGTCGAACAGGGTCGGGCCGAGCCAGAACCCCTCGGCGGCGCCGTCGGCCCGGCAGTTGCGCCCGTCCACGACGAGCTCGGCCCCCGCGCGCACCCCGGAGTCGACGTAGGACGCGACCCGGTCCCGGTGCGCCGCGGTGACCAGCGGGCCCATGTCGCAGCCGCGCCGCCCGTCGCCGACGCGCAGCTTGTCCATCCGCTCGCTGATCTTGGCCGCCAGCTCGTCCCCGACCGGGTCGACGGCCACGACCGCGGACACGGCCATGCACCGCTCCCCCGCGGAGCCGAACCCCGCGTTGACGGCCGCGTCCGCGGCGAGGTCCAGGTCGGCGTCGGGCAGCACGACCATGTGGTTCTTCGCCCCGCCGAGCGCCTGGCACCGCTTGCCGCGGGCCGTGGCCGTTTCGTACACGTACCGGGCGACCGGGGTCGACCCCACGAACGAGATCGCCCCGACCTCGGGGTGCTCCAGCAGCGCGTCGACGGCGACCTTGTCCCCGTGGACCACGTTGAACACGCCGTCGGGCAGCCCCGCCTCCCGCCAGAGCCGCGCCAGCAGCACCGACGCCGAGGGGTCCTTCTCGCTCGGCTTGAGCACGACGGCGTTGCCGCAGGCGATCGCGGTCGGGGCGAACCACAGCGGCACCATCGCCGGGAAGTTGAACGGGGAGATCACGCCGACCACGCCGACGGGCTGGCGCACCGAGTGCACGTCCACCCCGGTGGAGGCGTTCCCGGAGAACTGCCCCTGCAGCAGGTTCGGGATGCCGCAGACGTACTCGACGTTCTCCAGGCCGCGCTGCACCTCGCCGGCGGCGTCCTCGAGCACCTTGCCGTGCTCGGCGGTGATCAGCTGCGCCAGTTCCTCGCGGTGCCGGTGCACGAGCTCGCGGAAGGCGAACAGCACGTTCGCCCGCCGGGACAACGAGCTCCTGCGCCACTGCTCCAACCCCTCCTGCGCGCTCCGGACCGCGGCTTCCACGTCGGACTCCGCGGCGAACGCGACGCGCCCGGCGACCTGCCCGGTCGCCGGATCGTGGACGTCGCCGCCGCGCTCACCCGCACCCGCGGTCCCCTGCCCGCCGATCCAGTGACTGATCTGCTCGGTCATGCGTCCCCTTCCTGCTCCACCTGCGCGATCGACTCGCGCAGCACCTGCAACGCCTGCTGCACCTCGTCCTCGGTCACCGTCATCGGCGGGGCGATGCGCAGCGTGTTGCCGTAGAGCCCGCCCTTGCCGACGAGCAGGCCGCGGTCCTTGGCCAGCTCCAGCACGCGACCGGCCGCGGCGGGCGCGGGCCGCCCGGAGGGCTGGACGAGCTCCACCCCGGCCATGAGCCCCTTGCCGCGCACCTCGCCGATGACCGGGTGCGCCGCGGCCGCTTCCCGCAGCCCGTCGAGCAGCTGCGCGCCCAGCTTGTCGGCGCGGGACTGCAGGTCGTGCTCCACGATGTAGTCCACCGTGGCCTTCGCCGCCGCCGTGGCCACGGGATTGCCGCCGAAGGTGGAGATCGAGTTGGCGCTCAGCCCGTCCATCAGCTCCGCTTCGGCGACCACACCGCCGATGGCCATGCCGTTGCCGAGGCCCTTGGCGAAGGTCATGGCCGCGGGTGTGACACCGTGCGCCTGGATCCCCCAGAAGTGCGTCCCCGTGCGCCCCCAGCCGGTCTGCACCTCGTCGGAGATGAGCGGAATCCCGTGCTCGGCGAGCACGTCGGCGTAGGCGCCGAACAACCCGTCGGGCGGGGTCGCGAACCCGCCGACGCCCTGCACCGGTTCCACGATCATGCAGGCCACGTCGCCGGCGGTCTCGGTCGCCAGCACCTCGCGCAGGTCCTCGGTGCACGCGGCGATGTAGTCCTCGTCCGAGTATCCGCGGAACACGCTGCGGTAGCGGTACCCGCCGTGCGCGTAGTGCACCTTGACCGGCGACAGCGAGCTCGCCGACCAGCCGCTGTTGCCGGTCACGCCCATCGTGGCGAACGCGCGGCCGTGGTAGGAGTTGCGCAGGGCCAGCACCTGGTTGCTGCGCCGGTGCTGGGTCGCCAGCAGCAGCGCCGTCTCGTTCGCCTCGGTCCCGGAGTTGGTGAAGAACACCTTCGGGTTGCGCAGCCCGGAGAGCTCGGCGATCCGCTCGGCCAGCTCCACCTGGTTGCGGATGAGGTACAGCGTCGACGTGTGCAGCACCCCGGTGTCCACCTGCCGCCGGACGGCCTCGCTGATCTCCGGGATGTCGTAGCCGACGGCGTTGGTGAGGATGCCTGCGAAGAAGTCGAGGTAGGTCGTGCCGTCGCCGTCGGTGACGTGCCTGCCCCGCCCGGAGGCGATCTCGATCGGCTCGTCGTAGTACAGCGACAGCCAGCTCGGCAGCACGGCGCGGTGCCGTGCCAGCAACTCGGATTGCTCGCTCATGTCGTCCCCTCCGGCGGACACCGTTGAACACTGCGCCGCCCAGTCTCGCCGACACGGCTCCGCGGGGCCATGGTTCCGCCGCGTCCCGGTGCGGATCCATCCTGGCATCCGTCGAACACCGATTCGACCCCCGCGCTCGCGCTCCACACGTCCGGGTGATCACGACCGCAGCTGCAGGACCCGGCTCCGGGCTCCGCGGCGAGGAGTGGCACGGCGCACGTACGCGCTCACCGCACCGCCAGGCGCAGTACGGTCGCACCGGCCCCGGCGAGCGGGGCCCGGCGCGGCCCGCGAGCGGCCGGCCGCGGTGCGTCGAGAGGAGGCTCGGTGACGCTGGCCGCCTTCGGTCTCGCCGCCGCGGTGATCTTCCTCGGGGCCGTGATCCAGGGGGTCGTCGGCCTGGGGATGAACCTGCTGGCGGCTCCGCTGCTGGCGCTGGTCGACCCGGCGCTGGTGCCGGTTCCCCTGCTCATCCTCGCCTTCGTGCTGTCGTTCCTGGCGCTGCGCCGCGAGTCGGGGTACGCCGACTGGCGCGGCATGCCGTTCGCCGTGCTCGGCCGCGTACCGGGCGCGGCCGTGGGCACGGCGGCGGTGGCGCTGCTGCCGCGGCGGTCCTTCGCCGTGCTCGTCGGCGTGTTCGTGCTGGCGTGCGTGCTCGCCTCGGTGTGGACGTGGCAGCCGCGGCCCACCCGCCCCGCCCTGCTCGCCGCCGGCTTCCTCGGCGGGGTCGGCGGCACGGCGGCCTCGATCGGCGGACCGCCGGTGGCGGTGCTGTACCAGCACGAGGAGGGGCCGCGGGTCCGGGCGACGATGGCCTGCTACATGCTCTTCGGAGGGGCGGTGTCGCTGGCCGGCCTGGGCATCGGCGGGCAGATCGGCCCCTCCGAGCTGACGACGAGCCTCGGTCTGGTGCCGTTCATGGCGCTGGGGTTCCTGCTGTCCACACCGCTGCGGGGACGCGTCGACGCGGGGTGGACCCGGCCCGCTGTGCTGGGGCTGTCCGCGGCCAGCTCGGTGCTCCTCATCGTCCGCTCCCTGCTCTGACCGCGGGCGCGCCGCCCGGGTTCCCCGCGCATCGTTCCTTCGATCGAGTTACTTTCGCGCGGAATCCGTCATCGGCGCGCCCCGCTGCGGTCACCCTCGCAGGAGGTGATCACCGATGGGACAGCGAACACCCCGCTGGCGGCCTGCCGAACGGTACCGGCACGCCGTGCTCGGGCCGACCAGCCCGGCCACCACCAGCGTCGCCACCCTGTGCGCGCGCACGGTGCTCCCCGCGCGGGACGGCCGTTCCTGGATGTGGCCCACCTGCCCGGAGTGCATGCGCGCGGCGAACCCGTTACCGCTGACGACGACCTGGGGGCTGTCATGACCGAGACGATCGCCGTGCGCTACGCCGCGGGCGTGGTGGGCGAAGCGCAACGCCTGGTGCACATGGCCGACGCGCCGACCGCGGACGAGCCGCCGCAGCACTGGCTCACCCTGTGCGGCGAGGAGATCCCGGCCGAGCTGGCCGAGGTGTCGCAGGAACCGCTCGGCATGCCCTGCATGGGCTGCCTCTCCCGCATCGGCCCCGCGCAGTGACGTCCGCCCGGGCGGCGGGCCCGGCAGCACCGCCGCGGTGCGCGCACCGCGGCTCACCGAATCGCGCTCCACCCGACCCGGGCTTCCACTCGAGCCGGACGTCTACTCGAGCCGGGCCAGCGTCACGGCGAAATCGCCCGCGGCGTCGCACCACTGCCGGACGGTGCGGAAACCGGCCTCGGTGAGCTCGGCGCGCACCGAACCGGTGCGGAACTTCGCCGAGATCTCGGTGTGCAGCTCCTCGCCCGCGGCGAAGCGCACGGGCAGGTCCAGCGCGGAGAGCCTCGTCGCTGCGGGTTCGCGCGCCCGCAGCTGCATCTCCATCCGTTCCTGCTCGCCGTTGAACCGGGCCACGTGGTCGAAGTTCGCCACCGGCAGGTCCCCGCCGAGCTCCCGGTTGAGCACGTGCAGCACGTTCCGGTTGAACTCCGCGGTGACGCCCTGCGCGTCGTCGTAGGCGGCGACGAGCCGCTCCGGGGACTTCACCAGGTCCGTGCCGATGAGCAGCCACTCCCCCGGGCGCAGCGCCGCGCGGACCGCGGCGTGGAACGCGGCGCGCTCCTCCGGCAGGAGGTTGCCGATCGTGCCGCCGAGCAGCGCCACCATCCGCGCGGGCTCGCCGGGGAGCGCGATCGTCCCGGCGGTGAAGTCGTCGACGACCGCGCGGATGTGCAGCTGCGGGTACTCGGCGGCCAGCGCGGCCGCCGCCTCCCGCAGGGCGGACTCGGACACGTCGACCGGCGCGAACGTGCGCAGCGTGCCCTGCTTGTGCAGGGCGTCCAGCAGCAGTCGGGTCTTGGCCGAGGACCCCGATCCCAGCTCCACCAGGGTGCCCGCTTCGGTGAGCTCGGCGAGCTCGGCGGAGCAGGACTGCAGGATCTCGTGCTCGGCCCGGGTGGGGTAGTACTCCGGCAGCTCCGTGATGCGCTCGAACAGCTCGCTGCCCCGCTGGTCGTACAGCCACATCGGCGACAGCCACTTGGGGTCGGCGCGCAGTCCCCGGTCGGCTTCCGCGCGGAGCCGCCGCGTCGCCTCCTCCGGGGTGAACCGCACGGCGATTTCGGGCTCGTTCATGCTGTGCTCGCCTTTCGTCGGTGATCCGCGCGGGCCGCCGGCGCGCCGGGTTCCGGGGCCGCGGGCAGGGGTTGGACCGTCGTGCGGTGCCGGTCCGCGAGGACGAGGCTGCCGTCCGGCACCTCCGACCAGGCGGTCGTCCCGCCGTCGAGCGCGAAGGGCTCGGAGGAGACCAGCGCGGCGTTCCCGCCGCGGCCGGTCCACAGGCTGTGCGACCAGGTGGTGGCGATGATCCGCTCCCCGTCGGTCAGCAGCAGGTTCAGCCGCGACTCCGGGGCCCGGTCGGCGACGTCCCGGACGGTGCCGACCACGACCGACACCGGGTCGCGCCCCTCGGCCAGCCGCGCACGCACCAGGGCCCACAGGAAGGCCGAGTCGGTCGGCGCGTCCATGGTCAGCAGTCGTGTCGCGTCGAGGCCGCCGGCCAGGTCGGCCACGGCACCGGGCCAGCCGGCGATGCGCCCGTTGTGGCTGAACAGCCACGTGCCGTCGGCGAACGGGGCGCAGGCGGTGTGCGTGGTGGCCATGCCCGGCGTCGCCGAGCGCACCGCGGCGAGGAACGCGCTCGCGCGCAGCGACCCCGCCCGGTGCAGGAAGTCCGAGTCCGCCCACATCGGGTGAACGGAGCGGTAGCGCACCTGCTCGCCGCGCTGCCACCACCCCGCCCCGAACCCGTCGGCGTTGATCGTGCCGCCGCCGCGCATGTCCCGCGGCGCCCAGGTCTGCTCGAGCAGTCCCCGCTCCGGTTCGCTGATCACGCCGGCGAGCGCGACCGGTTCGCCCACGTAGGCCAGGTGTCGGCACATGCGCCCGCCCCCGTCAGTCCGCTCGGACGTCGCGGGCGCAGCGGAAACCGGCGAAGATCTGGCGGCGGACCGGGAAGTCCCAGTTGCGGAACGTTCCCCGGCAGGCGGCCGCGTCCGTGCCGAACGACCCGCCGCGCAGCACCTTGTGCTCGCTGCCGAAGAACACCTCCGAGTACTCCCGGTACGGGAAGGCCGCGAACCCCGGGTACGGGCGGAAGTCCGAGGCCGTCCACTCCCACACGTCGCCGATGAGCTGGTGCGCCCCGCACGGGGCCGCACCGGCGGGGTAGGCGCCGACCGGCGCCGGGGACAGGTGGCGCTGGCCGAGGTTGGCGTGCTCCGGCCCGGGGTCCTCGTCGCCCCACGGGTACCGCATCGAGCGACCCGTGCGGGGGTCGCAGCGCGCCGCCTTCTCCCACTCGGCTTCGGTGGGCAGCCGCTTGCCCGCCCACGCCGCGTACGCCTCCGCCTCGTGGTGGGACACGTGCACGACGGGCTCCTCCGGCCGCACCGGTTCGACGCGGCCGAACCGCCGGCGCACCCACCGGTCGCCGTCGCGCCTCCAGAACAGCGGAGCGGCCAGCTCCGCCCGCTGCCGGTAGGCCCAGCCCGCTTCGCTCCACCACCGGGGCTGGTCGTAGCCGCCGTCGGCGATGAACTCCGCGAACCGGGCGTTGGTCACCGGCGCGGCGTCGAGCCGGAAGTCGCCGACGTGCACCTCGTGCGCGGGACGTTCGTTGTCCAGCGCCCACGGTTCGGTGCTGGTGCCCATGGTGAAGGCACCGCCGGGCACGAGCACCTCCGCGGGCACCTCGGCCGCGGCCGGTTCCGGCGGCGCCGGCGCGTGCAGCGCGGGCGGGCCGGAGCGCAGCTGGTGCGTGGCGAGCATCGTCTCGTCGTGCTGCTGCTCGTGCTGGACGATCATGCCGAAGGCGAAGGCCTCCCGGACGAGGTCCCGCCCGGACAGCGGGCTCCGGTCGAGCACGTCGAGGACCTTCTCGCGCACGGTACCGATGTACGAGCGGGCCTCGCCGGGGCCGAGCAACGGCAGCTCGGGGCGCTGGTTGCGCGGATGTTGGAACGCGTCGTAGAGGTCGTCGATGTCCGGGCGCACCGGAGCGATGCCGCCGACGTCGCGCACGAGCCAGATCTCCTCCTGGCTGCCGACGTGCGCGAGGTCCCACACCAGCGGGGACATCAGCGGCGAGTGCTGCCGCACCAGTTCGCCGTCGTCGACCGCGTCCGTCAGCTCGGCGCTGCGCTGCCGGGTGCGGGTCATCTCGGTGGCGACGCGCTCCTTGAGCCGCCCGCTCGTCATGTCGTCCACAGTGGACACACCTGCTCTCGGTCGCTCTCGATCGCCCTCAGCACCGCACCGCCGCGCACCGCCCGGCGACGAACGTCGCCAGTCGGCGGGTGAGGGCTTCCACACCTTCCATTTCGGACAACCTGCGCCAGGCGAGGTGCAGCACCGGACGCGCCAGCCGCGCCAGCACCGGGTCGGCGAGGCCGTCGCGCGCGGCTTCGGTCCACCGCCCCTCGGCGGGAGCGGTGAGCTCGCGCACGGCGTCGACGGTGCTCTCCTCGCGGAACAGCGCCGCCAGCACGGCCACCGGCAGCATCCAGTCGTGCGCGGGCTGGGCGTCGAGGTAGCGGACCTCGAAGTAGCCGTGCGGCCGCACCGGGGGGAACACGGTGGTCAGGTGGTAGTCGAGGTCCTCCGGCGTGGGCTCGCGGTCGAGCCCGGCGCGGTCGGGACCGATCCACTCCGCGAGGCTGACGCCCGCGGGCGCGCGCCAGTCGCCGCTGTCGCGGCGGACGCAGGTGAGCTCGGTGTCGAGCATCCGCCGCGCCCAGTCGCGGGCGGGCTGCGCGGTCAGCCGCTCCGGCGGGCCGTCCCGGGAGGGGTTCATCCGCAGCAGCGACCGCATCCGCGTCGACGCCCACCCGGTGCGGGCGCGGTGCAGGCGCGGCGAGTTGGAAAACGCGGCGATGAGCACCGGCCCGAGCGTGTGCAGCGCGGCCCACCGGGCGGCCGAGCGGTGCTGCTCCCCCACGTCCAGGCACACGTGGATGCCGGCGGTGCCGTGCATCATGAGCCGCCCGTGGCGGCCGACGCGGTCGAACGTGGTCGCCAGCGCCACGTACCGCGGTGCGCGCAGCACGGCGCGCGGCAACCGCCAGGCGTCCATGGCCTCGTCGGCCATGGCCAGGTCGCAGCGGGCGAGCCGCTCGCGGAGGTAGGCGGCGTCGGCGGTGACGCGGGTGAGCAGTTCCCCCAGGTCGGTGGCCGGCGTGCTGGAGATCTCGACCTGACCGCCGGGCTCGAGGGTGAGGGTCGAGCCGTGCGGCAGCGGCCGGTGCGGGCTGTCGGCGACGAGCACCGCGGGCGCGTGCGGACCGAGGGAGGTGGCCAGCGCCGCGGCGTCGAGCGGCCGCCGCGGGTCGCTCCGGTGGTGGACGAGCCACTCGAGCTCGACGCCGAGCAGCCTGGGCGGCCCGTGCCGGAAGCTGGCCCCGGCGATGCGCTCCTCGGCTGCGCCCCGGTCGTGGACGACCGCACCGGCGGGATCCGAGGTGCGCGGCACCGGCACCACGTGCCGGTCGGTCTGCTGCCCGGTGGATACGGCCATGCGGTCACCGCCAGACGGGGCGTACGGCTGCGGGAGTGCCGGGCCGCTGCGGGCCCTGGGGACAGCCTCGTTGTGGCACGGCCGGGACGACAGTGCCGTTTACGGTGATACGTGAGCGCGGAAAGTAACAGTACGTACGTACGGATTGCACTGGTGGCCCGTGTGTTGCAAGGATCAACCCATGCCACGGGTCAGTCAAGATCACCTGGACGCGCGCCGCCGTCAAATCCTCGACGGCGCCCGCACGTGCTTCGCGCGGTTCGGCTACGAGGGCGCGACCGTGCGGCGGCTGGAAGACGCGACCGGGTTGTCCCGCGGCGCGATCTTCCACCACTTCAAGGACAAGGAGTCGCTGTTCCTGGCCCTGGCCGAGGACGACGCGGCGCGCATGGCCGACGTCGTCGCCGAGCAGGGACTGGTGCAGGTCATGCGCGACCTCCTCGGCCAGCCGAGCGGGCACGACCGCACGCCGGGGGCGGACTGGCTGGGCACCCGCCTGGAGGTCTCGCGCCGGCTGCGCACCGACGAGGAGTTCCGCGAGCGCTGGGCCCAGCGCTCCGAGCAGCTCACCGCAGCGACCAAGGCCCGCCTGCGCTGGCAGCGCCAGTCCGGCAACCTCCGCGACGACGTGGACGTCGACGTGCTCACCTCCTACCTGGAGCTCGTGCTCGAAGGCCTCGTGTCCCACCTGGCGATGGGCTTCCCCGCCGACGACCTGGGCCCCGTGCTCGACCTCGTGGAGGAGAGCGTGCGGCGCCACCGGAACGCGTGAGCCGCCTCCACCAGACGCGCGGGTGATGTCCCCCGGTCGTCCCAGCGGCCGCGTAATGTCGGGGGCCGCGGATGTCCGGACCGCGGAGACCGGGGCGCGGCGTCCAGGAGCGCGGGCTCCGGGAGCGCGGCGGCAGCGAGGGAGAGGAGCACGGCCGGATGTGGAGCGAGTGGTGGAACCGCTTCCTCGCATCCGACCCCGCGCTGCGCCGGCTGCGCACCGCCTCCCGGGTCGTCCTCGCCGTCGGCACCGAGCTGCTGGTCATGCTGCCGCTGCTGACCTGGTGGGGGCAGCCACCCACCATGGCGCTGGTGGGCGCGGTGGTGGCCATCATGGCCACGCTCGCCGTCAACGACCCGGACCTGCGCCAGCAGCGGGTCACCACCGTGCTCCTGCCGCTGCCCGCCGGCGCGTCGCTGACGCTGTCCACCGTCCTGACCCCGTGGCCGGCGGCCCGCATCCTCGTGTTCCTGGCGATCATCTTCCTGGCGACGTACGTGCGGCGGTTCGGACCGCGCTACTTCCCGCTCGGGATGGTCGCGTTCATGGGGTACTTCTTCACCATGTTCCTGCAGCCCGCGGTCGCCAACGTGCCCGCGCTGCTCGCCGCGGCCGGCTGCGGGACGCTGAGCGCCTACGTCGTGCGCTTCCACGTGCTCAGCGACGCACCGGAGGGCGTGCTGGAGCGCGGCCGGCGGACGCTGCGCGCGCAGGTGCACGGGCTGCTGCACGCCGTGCGGGACGTGGCCGCGCAGCCGGACGTGCCCCGCAGGCGCAAGACCCTGCACAACCGGCTGGTGCGGCTCAACGAGACCGCCGTGATGCTGGAGAGCACCGTCCAGCAGCTGACCCCGCTGGACCAGGCCGGCGAGGAACTCGTGCGGCAGCGCATCCTCGACGTCGAACTGGCCGCGGAGAACCTGCTCACCCCCCTCCTGCAGCTCATCGACCACCCCAGCGGCGGTACCGACACCGCCCGCGCCATCGACTCGCTGCTGCTCGTGCTGCGCACCCGGCCGAGCGAGGTCCGCGAGGCCGCGCAGTCGGTCGCCGACGGGATCGAGCGCTCCGGATCGGTGCAGGTGGCCATGGGGGTGCGCAGGCTCGGCGCCAACCTCGCCGACCTCGCCGACGCCACCGGGGAGCTCGGCGCGCACCGCGCGGACCCCTCCGCGCGGACCGAGGAGGACTCCGAGGAGGAGCAGGACACCGCCACCGGCCTGCAGCGGTTGGAGACCCGCATCGCCGTGCAGGTCACCACCGCCGCCGGCCTCGCCATCCTCGCGGGGCAGCTCGTCTCGCCGAACCGCTGGTACTGGGCGGTGATCACGGCCTTCGTCGTGTTCATCAGCACGCGCAGCCGCGGCGACCTCCTCGTGCGCGCGTGGCAGCGCACCGCGGGCACCCTGTTCGGCGTCGTGGCGGGCATCCTCGTGGCCATCCAGATCGGCGGGCACCAGACGGCGCAGATCGCGGTGATCCTCTGCTGCCTGTTCCTGGCGTTCTACTTCGCCGGCTACTCCTACGCGGCGATGACGTTCTTCATCACCACGCTGCTCGGCGCCCTCTACGACATGCTCGGCACGTTCAACATCGGCGTGCTCGAGGTGCGGCTGGCCGAAACGGCCATCGGTGCGGGAGCGGGCATCCTGTCCGCGCTGTTCATCCTGCCGACCCGCACCCGCGACCAGGTCCGGGACAACATCGAGGAGATGCTGCTGTCGCTGCGGACGTTCCTGCGCGAGACGGGCACGAGCATCGACGCGGAAGGCGGCGTCTCCAGCCTGCGCGGGTCCGTCCGCGACATCGACGACCGGTTGCAGCAGGTGGTCACCAGCGCGCGCCCGCTGACCAGCTACCGCTTCCGCTCGCGGCGCAGCGATCTGCAGCGCTCGGTGACGATCCTGAGCGGGTGCGCCTACTACGTGCGCAACCTCGCCGTGTCGCTGCCGCCCACCGTCGACATGACCGACGAGGACACGCGCGGACGGCTGGCCGAGCTGCTGTGGGCGCTGGCCGATGCCGCCGAGGCGCTGACCGCCGAGGCCCAGCAGGAGTTCGGCGCGGCGCAGGAGGCCGCCCGCCAGGCCGGGGAATCGCTGCACGACCTGGCCGAAGCCCTGCCCGCGGGCCCCACGTCGCTGCACCGCAGCCTGCACTGGCTCGACCGGATCGAGCAGCTGCTCGAGGACCTGGACGAGGAGCTGCTCGCCCCCGGCCAGCGCTCCGGAGCACCGCGCACCTGATCCGCGGTGGCGCCCGGGCGTGCGTGATCGACTACGCTGCGGCGCGACTCGATCACGCACGACGGAGGGTCGCCCGTGGCACGCTCAGCACTCGCCAAGATCGGCTCCGGAATCGCCGCGGCGGCGGTGGCCGCGAGCCTGACCACCGCCCCGGCCCAGGCCGCACCGGCCGGGCAGTCCCCACCACCGGCCGACTTCGGTCCGTGCCCGCAGGACCTGGCCGAGCAGCACCCGGACCTGCGCTGCACCTGGGTGGACGTGCCGGTGGACTACTCCGCGCCCGGCGCCGAGCACATCCGCCTGCTCGTGTCCCGGCTGCCCGCGCGCGAGCCCGCGCAGCGGCGGGGAGCGCTCGTGGTCAACCCCGGCGGCCCGGGCGGGCCCGGCGCCTCCTTCGCCGGCCGCCTCGCGAGCGCGGTGCCGGCCGAGGTGCGCGACCACTACGACCTGGTCGGGTTCGACACGCGCCACAGCGCGCACAGCGCTCCGATCAGCTGCGTCGACCCGGAGGAGCACTGGACGCCACCGCTGCCCGATCCGGACTCCCCCGCCGACCGAGCGGAGAACTGGCAGCGCGCCGAGGACTACGCCGCGGGCTGCGCGGAGCGGGCGGGCCGGTACCTGCCGCACCTGACCACGCCGAACAACGCCCGCGACATGGACCGGGTGCGCGCCGCCCTCGGCGAGCAGCGCATCAGCTACCTCGGCTACTCGTACGGGACGTACCTCGGCGCGGTCTACGGCGAGCTGCACCCGCAGCGCGTCGACCGGATGATCCTGGACAGCGCGGTGGACCCGACGCGCGGGCGCCTGTGGTACGAGACGATCCTCGACCAGGACGTCGCCGTGCAGCACCGCCTGGAGCGGTACTTCCGCTGGGCCGCCGAGCACGACGGTGCGCTCGGCCTCGGCAGCAGCGCCGCGCAGGTGCGCGAGCACTGGAGGGGCGTGCTGCAGGAACTGCGGCAGCGGCCGCACGGCCCGCTCGGCCCGTCGGAGTTCATCGAGATCACGTTCAACGCCCTCTACGGCGAGAGCGACTGGGTGCCGCTGGCCGAGGCGATCGACCGGTTCCGGAGCGGGGACGACCGGGCGCTGGTCGGCATGGTCGAGCCGAAGGACCGCGCCGCGGAGAACGCCAACGCGATCTACAACGCCGTCGAGTGCGCCGACAGCCCGTGGCCCGCGCGCCGCTCCGAGTGGGAGCGCGACGCCACCGAGATGGCCGCGGACCACCCGCTGGCCGCCTGGTACAACAGCTGGACCGTGGCGCCCTGCCGGACGTGGGCCGCACCGCCGCGGGAGCCGGTCGAGATCACCGGGGAAGGCCTGCCGCCGGTGCTGGTGATCAACTCCGAGCACGACGTGGCCACCCCGCACGAGGGGGCGCTGGCCATGCACCGCGCGCTGCCGTCCTCGGTGATGATCACCGAGCGGAACGCCGGCAAGCACGGGGTGTTCGCGCTGGCCGGCAACGCGCGGGTGGACCGCATCGGGGCGGACTACCTGGTGGACGGCGCGGTTCCGCCGCACGACCGCAGCGTCCCCGGGCACGCCCCGCCGGACCCCGGCGAGGACTCCGCGGCCCAGCGCTCGGTGGAGCTGCCGCTGGTGGGCCCGCTCGGCTGAACGCGCCGTGCGGGTGCCGACGCGGAGCCCCGGCACCCGCGCGGCGGCGCGATCAGAGCACGCCGTGCATGTAGCGCTTGATCGACCGCGCGGCGAGGAGCAGCAGCGCGGCGCAGGCGATGGTGGCCGCGCCGATGACGCCGAAGTACAGCTGCTGGTTGCCCACGGTGAAGTAGTTGACGACCTGGGCGCCCAGCCCCTGCCCCATCGCCGGGGCGAGGAAGTACAGCGCCATCGCCTGCGAGGAGAACGCGGCCGGCGCGAGCTTCGTGGTCACCGACAGGCCGACCGGGGAGAGCATGAGCTCGCCGAGGGTCAGGATCACGAAGACGGCTCCGAGCATGAGCGCGAAGTGGTCATCGCCGCCCGCGGCGGTCTTGGACAGCACCACCCACAGGAACGCGATGCCGACGCAGACCAGACCGCCGACGAACTTCTGCGGCGTGTTCGGCTGCCGGTCGGCCATCTTCACCCACAGGGCGGCGAACACCGGCGCCAGCACGATGATGGACAACGCGTTCACCGACTGGAACCACGAGGCCGGGATGTGGAACCCGAAGAAGTCGAGCTGGGTGTCCTCCTTGGCCAGCGCCGCCAGGGTGTTCGGCTGCTGCTCGAACAGCAGGAAGAACAGCGCCGTGGCCAGGAAAAGCGGGATGTAGGCGATCATCCGCTGCCGTTCGGTCCGGGTGATCTGCCTGCTGGAGAGGATCACGGCGAAGTAGCCGATCGGCAGCACCGCGGAGAGCACGCTGATCAGCGTGACCAGGCCTTCCAGATCGAGCACCCCGGTGGCGGCGAGCCCGCCGAGGACGGCGACGAGCAGCACGACGATGCCGGCGGCCCGGCCGAGCACTCCGCTCTTGCGCTCGGCGGGCAGCGGGTTGACCGGGTGCAGGCCGGCGGTGCCGAGGTTGCGGCGGGTGAGCACGTACTGGATCAGGCCGAAGGCCATGCCCACGGCGGCGGCACCGAAACCGGCGTGCCAGTTGACCTTCTCGCCGAGCCAGCCGCAGATGAGCGGGGCGGCGAAGCCGCCGATGTTGATGCCCATGTAGAAGATGGAGAACCCGGCGTCGCGGCGCGTGTCGTGATCGCCGTAGAGCCCGCCGACGATGTTCGAGACGTTCGGCTTGAGCAGACCGGTGCCGAGCACGAGCAGGAACATGCCGCCCAGCAGCGTCGGCAGTCCTCCGGGCAGCGCGAGGCAGACGTGGCCGAGCATGATGATGAAGCCGCCGTAGAGCACCGAGCGCTGCGCGCCGATCACGCGGTCGGCCAGCCAGCCGCCGAGGATGCCGGACATGTACACCGAGGCGCCGTAGCCGCTGACCACGGCCAGCGCGGTGGACTGCGGGATGCCGAGCCCGCCCTCGGAAACGGCGGTGTACAGGTAGTACGCGAGGATCGCCCGCATGCCGTAGTAGGAGAAGCGCTCCCACATCTCGGTGAAGAACAGCGTTTGCAGCCCGCGGGGGTGCCCGAAGAACCCCCGCTGCGGCGCGTCCGCAACCGTGGTACTCACGATCACGTCCTCTCGTGTCACGAGCGGCGGTAGCCGCCTGTCAGTTCTGCCGCCTGTCGGCTCGGTCCGGCCGCGTCCCGGGGTTTTGGACTAGACCACGCAGGAGACGCTGCGCGACTGGCACGCGGGCGCGGCGCGCACGCGCGAAGCGCGACGTATCCGGGGTGGCTGGCCACACCGATGAGTGCCCAGGAGTCGTTCCACCACGGGGGAGACCGGTCGATCACTACATGTAATCAACACGCGTGATCATTCCGATTTATACCCCCTTGCGAGGGAACAACTTTACTCTGCGCATCAGGCGGACTGTACGCGGCGTTTCCGCACCCCAGGTTGCGAAACGGCTGAGATGGCGTAACCGACTCGCAGCACCCCGCCCGGACGCGGTCGCGGCGGAATGCTCCGCGCGGCCGCCGCGTTGCCCCCCGAGCGGGGTTGCCCGCGCGGCGACTCCCCGGTCATCCGGGCTCAGCCGGCAGCGGTCACGCGCGGGGGACGGCGACCGCGACGCGCATCTCTCCGGGCTTTCCCGCGCGTGCACACCCGATATACTGGACCGGGAACTGTCATCCCTTTCCCGACGACCCCTTCACGACGCCCTATTCCCGATGAGGAGTGACAACGTCAGTGCCCGAGGCACCATCCCCCGACGGGGGCAGTACCGGGCCGGGTCATAGACCCGGCGCCCCCGCGAGTTCGTCCCACCCCCTCCCCCGAGTCCTCGCCCTCCCGCGAGGTGGCCGGTGATGGACGTTCTCACAGCGATCGGCGGTCTCCTCTTCGTCGTCGTGCTCACCCTGGGCACCGGCGCAGCAGTGGCCGCCGAGTTCTCCCTCACCTCCCTCGACCGCAGCACCGTGGACGCGAACGTCCACCAGGTGGGCGATCGCCGTTCCCGTTCTGTGCGTAAAGCGCACGGAAGCCTGTCGTTCCAGCTCTCCGGCGCCCAGGTCGCGATCACGATCACCACGCTCGCCACCGGCTACGTGGCCGAGCCGTTGATCGGCGAGCTCATCCGGCCGGTCGCGCTGGCCGCGGGACTGCCCGGCTCCGCGGCGGGAGCCGTGTCGCTGGCACTGGCGATCCTGCTCGCCACGGGACTGTCGATGGTCTTCGGCGAGATGGTCCCGAAGAACATGGCCATCGCGCGCCCGCTGCGCACCGCACGGCTGGTCTCCGCCTACCACGGGGCGTTCTCGCGCGTGTTCCGCTGGCTGATCAACGGCATGAACAACAGCGCGAACTGGGTGGTGCGCCGCTTCGGCATCGAACCGCAGGAGGAACTGCGCTCGGCGCGCTCGGCCGACGAGCTCGGGGCGATCGTCCACTCCAGCGCCGAGCACGGCACCCTCGACGCCGCCACCGCGCAGCTCATGGACCGCTCGCTGCGCTTCGGCGAGCGCACAGCGGAGGAGGTGATGACCCCGCGCGTGCGCGTGGAGGCGCTGTCCACGGATTCGAGCGTCGTCGAGCTGCTGGAGACCGCGCGCCGCACCGGCCGCTCCCGCTTCCCCGTGCACAGCGGGGACCTCGACGAGGTGCACGGCGTCGTGCACGTCAAGCAGGCCTTCGGCGTGCCCGCGGACCGGCGGGCGCAGACGCGGGTCGGCTCGCTCGTGCGGCCCGTGCCGCGCGTGCCCGAGAGCCTCGACGGCGACTCGCTGCTCAACCGGCTGCGCGGCTCGGGCCTGCAGCTGGCCGTGGTCGTCGACGAGTACGGCGGCACCGCCGGCATCGTGACCCTGGAGGACGCGGTGGAGGAGATCATCGGCGACGTCCGCGACGAGCACGACACCGGGGAGGCCTCCCCGGTGCGGAAGCTCGCGGAGAACACCTGGATCGTGTCCGGGCTGCTGCGGCCCGACGAGCTCGCCGAGTCCACCGGTTTCACCATGCCCGACGGGGACTACGAGACCGTTGCCGGCCTGATCCTGGCCGAGCTCGGACGCATCCCGCACATCGGTGATTCCGTGGCGATCGGCGACTGGCGCCTGACCGTGCGCCGCATGGACCGCAACCGGGTGGACCGCCTGGCGCTGACCCTGGTCAGCGCGCCGGTTCCCGCGCAGGTGCAGGAGGTGCGATGAGCGAGACGTCCGCGATCCTGCTGGCACTGGCGCTGCTGCTGCTCAACGCCCTGTTCGTCGGTGCCGAGTTCTCCCTGCTCTCGTCCCGGAAGGACCGGTTGGAGGCCCTGCGCGAGCAAGGGGTCGGCCGCGCCCGCACGGTGATCAAGGCGAGCCAGGAGGGCTCGCTCATGCTCGCCAGCGCCCAGCTCGGCATCACGCTGTGCTCGCTGGGACTGGGCCGGCTCGGCGAACCCGCCGTGGCCGCGCAGCTGGAAGTGGTGCTCGGCCCGCTGGGGATCCCGGAGGCGGTGCTGCACGCCATCGCCTTCACCGTCGCCATGGCGATGGTGGTCGTGCTGCACGTGCTCGTCGGCGAGATGGTGCCGAAGAACCTCGCCATCTCCGACCCGGAGCGGCTCGCGCTGTGGCTCGTGCCCGCGCTGGTGGGATTCACCGCGATCGCCCGACCGCTGATCGCCGTGTTCAACGCGCTCGCCAACGGGGTGCTGCGGCTGCTGCGGATCACCCCGAAGGACGAGCTGGAAACCGCCTACACCTCGGAGGAACTGGCCGAGCTGCTGGTGCAGTCCCGGCGCGAGGGGCTGCTGGAGCAGGCCGAGCACCGGCGCCTGGCCCAGACGCTGTCCTCGGTGCAGCACCACGTCAGCGACGTGGTCGTACCGCTGGACGACGTGCGCACGCTGTCCGAGCGCCCCACCCTCGGCGAGGTCGAGCGGGCCGTGTCCGAAACCGGGTTCTCCCGCTTCCCGGTGCGCGGACCGCGCGGGCGCCCGCGCGGGTACCTGCACGTCAAGGACGTGCTGGACCAGGTCTGCGGTCCGAGCGGGACCGCGGTGCCCGCGGAGCGGATCCGGCAGCTGCCGAGCGTGTCGACCGGCTCCCGGCTCAACGAGGCCCTGGCCGCGCTGCGCCGGACCGGCAGCCACCTGGGCATCGCCGTCGACGACGGCGGGACGATCACCGG
The DNA here is from genome assembly GCF_054782015.1 of Salinifilum aidingensis. Classification (NCBI taxonomy): domain Bacteria; kingdom Bacillati; phylum Actinomycetota; class Actinomycetes; order Pseudonocardiales; family Pseudonocardiaceae; genus Salinifilum; species Salinifilum aidingensis. Next base: position 183,725 of record NZ_BAAGTH010000008.1, read on the forward strand.
CGTCGTCGCGCTCGAGGACCTCGTCGAGGAGTACGTCGGCACCGTGCGCGACGGCACGCACGTGGCCGGCGCGGCAGCGGTCTGACCTCCCCGCACCGGAGACCGCAGGGTGCGCCCCCGCCGGGGGCGCACCGCCGGTTCCACCGGATCCACTGCGCCAGCCGGTCCGCGGACTCCCTAAGCTGGTGGGCGATGCGGGTGCTGAGCGAATCCGAGTGGCGCGCGCGGCAGCGGGCCCACGCCGAGCGCGTCGAGCAGTGGACGCGGCCGCACCGCGAGCGGCAGCGCCGCGGCGAGAAGCACCCGATCTGGGACTTCCTCTGGACCTACTACTCCTACCGCCCCTCCCGGTTGGAGCGCTGGCAGCCCGGCGTCGGCGTCGCGCTCGCCGGCGGGACCGAGTTCCTCGAGCGCTCGGGGTTCACCGAGCTGCCCGAAGGCGTGGCGGTCGACCCCGCTGCGCTGACCGCCAAGCGCCGGGAAACCGTCGAGTTCGTCCACGGCCTGCTGTCCGCCACGGCCGCGCGCCCGGCGAGGTTGGGCTGCTTCGGCCTGCACGAGTGGGCCATGCTCTACCGCACGCGGCCCGGTGATGAGCGGCACGCCGAGTGGCCGCTGCGCCTCGGCCACACCGGCACCGACGAGGTCGTCGAGTCGATGCGGATCACGTGCACGCACTTCGACGCGTTCCGGTTCTTCACCGAGCAGGCGCGTCCGCGCAACGAGTTCCAGCTCAGCCGCGCCGACCAGGTCCGGAGCGAGCAGCCGGGGTGCCTCCACGGCAACATGGATCTTTTCAAGTGGTGCTACAAGCTCGACCCGTTCGTCCCCGCGGAGTTGACCGCGGACTGCTTCGACCTGGCGATGCGCGTGCGGGAACTGGACATGCGCGCCAGCCCGTACGACTTCCGGGAGCTCGGTTTCGCACCGGTGCCCATCGAGACCGCGCAGGGACGGGCCGAGTACGCGCACCGGCAGCGCGCCTTCGCCGAGGAGGCCGACGGGCTGCGGCAGCGGATCATCGCCGCCTGCGAGGAGATCCGCACCTGGGGCCGGCAGCACGCCGACGGCGCCCGCGCCTGAGCCGGGCGGGGAGGCCCGGCGCCGCGGACGGGTCCGCCGCAGCGGCTCGGCCCCATCGGCGGCCCGGCCAGCGGGCCCGCTGCGGGTGTTGACGTCGTCAGCCGTCCCGACCACCATGGCTGCTGCCCACGACGCTCGCGCACCGCGGCACCGGGCGCGCGCACCATCGCGCCGGGCGGCCGTGCGCCGGTGGGACGCGATGCGCGAAAGCCGCCGGCGGCGGTTCCGGACGGGAACGCGCGCCGCCGACGGCCGATGACGTCAGTGGTGTCAGTCCTCGCGGACGGCCAGGCTCAGCTCACCATTGTCGTCGCGTTCCGCGTCGAGCGTCTTGTCCGAGAGCACGGAAGCAGCGTGCTGTTCCAGGAACACACGGACCCCGTCCCGCTCGACCACCTGGTCCTGGGCTTCCGGCTCGTCCGCGACCGCGGCCTGCAACCCGTCGCCGCTGGCCGCGATGCGCAGCCCGGACCCTTCCGGAGAGTCACCGCCGATCAGGACCAGCTTGATGACCTCCGCGGCACTCTCACTGATGGTGAGCATGATTCGCCCCATTCCTCTCGGAGCCGTCACGTAAAAGGGCAACCGTGTCATGCTCCCAACGCCGCACGCAAATCCGCCGTGCGGCGGAATCCGGGACGGGCGCCCGCGCGGGGCGCGTGCGCGACTGCCCTGGGAAGGAAGGCGCACACGCCCCGCGGAGGACCTCAGCTCTCGTAGGCCGACAGCGGCGGGCACGAGCAGACCAGGTGGCGGTCCCCGCGCGCCCCGTCGACGCGGCGCACCGCCGGCCAGACCTTGGAGGCCACCCCCGTGCCCATCGGGTAGGCCGCCTCCTGCCGGCTGTAGGCGTGCGGCCAGTCACCGGCCAGCGAGGCGGCGGTGTGCGGCGCGTGCACCAGCGGGTTGTCCTCGGCCGGCCACTGACCGGCGGTGACCTTGTCGATCTCGGCGCGGACCTGGATCATGGCCTCGCAGAACCGGTCGAGCTCGGCGAGGTCCTCGCTCTCGGTCGGCTCCACCATGAGCGTGCCGTTGACCGGGAAGGACATGGTCGGCGCGTGGATGCCGTAGTCGGCGAGCCGCTTGGCCACGTCGTCCACCGAGACGCCGCTGCTCTTGCTGATCGGCCGCAGGTCGAGGATGCACTCGTGGGCCACGTAGCCGTCCTTGCCGGTGTAGAGCACCGGGAAGTAGTGGTCCAGGCGCCGCGCCACGTAGTTCGCCGCCGCGACCGCGGTCAACGTGGCCCGGCGCAGCCCGTCGGCACCCATCATCCGCACGTACGCCCAGGAGATCGGCAGGATCGACGCGCTCCCCCACGGGGTTTCGCTGATCGGGCCGACCCCGGTCTCCGGACCGGCCTGCGGCTGCAGCGGGTGGTTCGGCAGGAACGGGGCGAGGTGCTCGCGCACGCCGATCGGGCCCACACCGGGACCGCCGCCCCCGTGCGGGATGCAGAACGTCTTGTGCAGGTTCAGGTGGGACACGTCCGCGCCGAACTTGCCCATCCGGGCCAGCCCGATGAGGGCGTTGAGGTTCGCCCCGTCGACGTAGACCTGACCGCCCGCCTCGTGGACGACGCCGCACACCTCCCGCACGGTGTCCTCGTACACGCCGTGCGTGGACGGGTAGGTGATCATGATCGCGGCGAGGTCGTCGGCGTGCTTGGCCGCGAGCTCCCGCAGGTGCTCCATCTCGACGTTGCCCGAGTCGTCGCAGCGCACGACGACCACGCGCAGCCCGGCCATGGTGGCGCTGGCGGCGTTGGTGCCGTGCGCGCTGGCCGGGATCAGGCAGACGTCCCGCTGCTCCTGCCCGCGCTGTTGCTGGTAGGCGCGGATGGCCAGCAGACCGGCGAACTCGCCTTGGCTGCCCGCGTTGGGCTGCACGCTCACCGCGTCGTAGCCGGTGATGTCGGCCAGCCACCGCTGGAGGTCGTCGACGATCCGCAGCATCCCCTCGGCGTCCTCCGCGGGCGCGAACGGGTGCAGGTCGCCGAACTCGGGCCAGGTGACCGGCTCCATCTCGGTGGTGGCGTTGAGCTTCATCGTGCACGAGCCCAGCGGGATCATGCTGCGGTCCAGCGCGACGTCCTTGTCGGAGAGCTCCCGCAGGTAGCGCAGCAGCGAGGTCTCCGACTGGTGGCGGTGGAACACCGGGTGGGTCAGGTACTCGGACGTGCGCTCGAGCGGGCGCGGCAGCGCGTCCGCGGTGCCGGTGTCCAGCTCGTCCAGCTCGCCGAGCTCGGCGGTGAGGCCGAACGCGGCGCACACGCCGCGCAGGTCCTGCCGGGTCGTCCTCTCGTCGCAGGCGATGCCCACGTGGTCCGCATCGGCCCTGCGCAGGTTGATGCCCTTCGCGCGCGCGGCGGCCACGACCTCGTCGGCGCGCCCGGGCACGCGGGCCAGCACCGTGTCGAAGAAGGCGTCCTCGACGACCTCGACCCCGCCCTGGCGCAGGCGGGCGGCCAGCACGGCCGCCATCCGGTGCACCCGGGTGGCGATGTTCCGCAGGCCCGCCGGGCCGTGGTAGACGGCGTACATGCCCGCCATGACCGCCAGCAGCACCTGCGCGGTGCAGATGTTGCTCGTGGCCTTCTCGCGGCGGATGTGCTGCTCGCGGGTCTGCAGTGCCAGCCGGTAGGCCTGGTTGCCGTCCGTGTCGACGCTCACGCCGACGAGACGTCCCGGCAGCTGCCGCTCCAGGCCCTTGCGCACGGCCATGAACCCGGCGTGCGGGCCGCCGAACCCGAGCGGCACGCCGAAGCGCTGGGTGTTGCCGACGACGACGTCGGCGCCGATCTCACCGGGGGCGCGCAGCAGCGTCAGGGCCAGCAGGTCGGTGGCGACCACGGCCAGCGCCCCGCGGCGGTGGATCTCCGCGAGCACCTCCCCCTGGTCCCGGACGGCGCCGGAGGCGCCCGGGTAGGCCAGCAGCGCGCCGAAGAACTCGCCGTCCGGCAGACCGCTCGCGCCCTGCGACAGGTCGGCGACCTCCAGCTCGATGCCGAGCGGTTCCGCGCGGGTGCGCAGGATTTCCACGGTCTGCGGCAGCGTGTCGGCATCGACGACGAACCGCGGCGACTTGGCCTTGCCGCCGCGCCGCACCAGCGTCATGCCCTCGGCGGCAGCGGTGGACTCGTCCAGCATGGAGGCGTTGGCGACCGGCACCCCCGTCAGATCCGAGACCATCGTCTGGAAGTTCAGCAGGGCTTCCAGCCGCCCCTGCGAGATCTCCGGCTGGTAAGCCGTGTAGGCCGTGTACCAGGCGGGGTTCTCCAGCACGTTGCGCAGGATCACCCCGGGGGTGATCGTGTCGTAGTAGCCGAGCCCGATCATCTGGGTGCGCGGGGTGCAGCGCTGCGCGAGGTCGCGCAGCTCCGCGAGCGCCTGGGCTTCCGTGGCCGGTTCCGGCAGCTCGAGCTGCAGGTCCCGCTCACGGATTCCGCTGGGCACGGCTTTGTCTGCCAGTTCCTCGAGGGAACCGACCCCGACCACGTCGAGCATCCGGGCGAGTTCCGCCGGCGTCGGCCCGACGTGCCGATCGGCGAACGGAGTCCCGTGCTCCAGCGCGGCGAGTGGAATGCGGTCGTGGGTCACGTCGGTCATCGCCCAACCTCAATCTTCGCGGCGAACAAGGGGGCGGCAACACCAGCGTGCTGCCGACTCTCCCCCTCTGTCACTGTTCGCTGCGCGAACGCCTGAGAGCTTCGTCCGGCGGTCCGGCCGGACTTGCACCGTCGGCGGGGTGCGCCGCCGTCGCCGCACCCTCTTTCCAGAGGCATCTCGCCCGCGCGGTCCAGTGGCCTGAGAGGTTGATGGGGAGATTTGCTCCTTCGGCGCCGACTCGATCGCTCGAGCCGAACTCTCCCGCACGGGGTCAGCGATGTCGTGAGCATACCTGATCAGGCGCTCCCGCCCGAGGGGCTGTCAGCTGACGCACACCTGCTTGACGGTGCGCACCGGCGCGAGCGCGCGGTGCGCCCGTCCCCGCCGGGGTCGCGGCCCCGGGCCCGCGGTCACCCGGTGCGCCGGTCCCGCCGCCGGCGGGAGAGCTCGTCCTCCTCGAGCGGTTCGACCAGCGCGCCGTCGGCGCGTTCGGCGGGGAACTCGTGGATCGTCCCGGTGATCTCGCGCATCGCCCCGCTCACGGCGATCCCGAAGACGCCCTGCCCGCCCTGCAGCAGGTCGACGACCTCCTCGGGGGAGGTGCACTCGTAGACGGTGGTGCCATCGCTGAACAACGTGAGCCCCGCCAGGTCGCGCACCCCCCTGCTGCGCAGGTGGTCCACGGCCAGCCGGATGTTGTGCAGCGACACCCCCGTGTCCAGCAGCCGTTTGACCACCTTGAGCACGAGGATGTCCTTGAACGAGTAGAGCCGCTGCGAACCCGAACCGGTGGCGCTGCGGATCGACGGGCCCACGAGCTTCGTGCGCGCCCAGTAGTCCAACTGGCGGTAGGTGATGCCCGCGATCTGGCACGCCGCCGCTCCCCGGAAACCGACGAGCTCGTCGGATACCGAGTCCTCGGGCAGCATTCCGCCGGCCCCGCGCGGGGACGATTCCTCCGTCACGCCGCCCCCGCCGGGCATCGGGGGCGCACCGGTCGCAGCGGTCCCAGCGGACGGCGCACCAGGCGACTCGTCCTCTTCCCCTGCGGAACCCCGCTCGGGCGCTTGCTCGACCACGCCTGCCTCCCCTCGTCCGGCACGCTGCCGACGAATCCGGTCCGGTGCGTTCGGCGAATCCGCTCCGGCCCGGCTGCCGGTCCCGGCAGCCGACGCGCCCGGGTGCCCGCCAGCACCCGCCTCGGCGCCAGCAGCCGGGACCTCCCTGCTGTCCCGATCCCCCACGACTGCCAGCGAAAACGACACCGGAGCGATTCGCGCAATTCGACAGTAGGCCGCCCGGTGTGGGCGGTCAACGCGACGCGCGGACCACGCCGGAGAAGATCAACAGCGGCGGGGCCTCCGCGCCGCCCCCGCCACACGCGGGCGAGGGAGCGCGACGACGACGGGGCCCTCGACCGCGCCGAGGGCCCCGTCGCTCCGCGATCGTCCTCGCGCGGTCACGTGTCCGCGCCGCGGAAGTCCTCCGGTGAGACCGAATCCAGGAACTCGCGGAACTTCTCCACTTCGTCTTCCTGCTCGTCCGGGATGATCAGACCTGCCTCGTCCAGCACCGCCTCGTCGGCGTGGATGGACACGCCGGCGCGCAGGGCCAGAGCCACCGAGTCGCTCGGCCGAGCCGACACTCGCACGTCCCCGTCGAAGACGAGTTCGGCGAAGAACGTCCCCTCCTGCAGATCCGTGATACGCACCTGCTCGAGATCACGCCCCAGGGCACCGATCACATCCTTGAGCAGATCGTGCGTCAGCGGACGCGCCGGCCGCACCCCCTGCTGCTCCAGCGCGATGGCGGTCGCCTCCACCGAGCCGATCCAGATCGGCAGGTACCGCTCACCCTCCGTCTCCCGCAGCAGCAGGATCGGCTGGTTGGCCGGTAGTTCCACGCGCACGCCGACGACGCGCATCTCGCTGCTCATCGTCACATCGCCTCCTCCAGCGCGCCGAAGCGTGACATCCCTGTCGAGGATCGCGCACCGACGCTTCCGACGCTACCCGCGATACGGCGGACGCGCCCAGCCGTCCGTCCTCCACTGCGCACCGCCCCGACGGGAGGCGCGGGCCCGTCGCAACCCCGCCGCTCGGCGGATCGCCGCGGGTTCCCGGCCGACGGCAGCGCTCGTCACCCTACACCGCCCCGCGGGCGGCGGTGGACGCGAAGGCTGACCGGGCCGCGCAGTCGCGCCTCGGCGGCGACACTCGCACCGCTCGGGGCGGCGCCCGCTCACCGGCGTCGCCCCGCGTTCAGGTCCGCTGCCGCTTCAGCGCGCGCTCTGTCCCCCGTCGGCCGGCCCGGTCAGGAACACCAACCGGAACTTGCCGACCTGCACCTCGTCACCGTTGGCCAGCACCGAGGTGTCCACCGGTTCCCGGTTGACGTAGGTGCCGTTGAGGCTGCCGACGTCGACGACGACGAAGTCGTTGCCCTCGCGCCGGAACTCGGCGTGCCGGCGCGAGACCGTGACGTCGTCGAGGAAGATGTCGCTGTCCGGGTGCCGCCCCGTGCTGGTGGTCTCCCGGTCCAGCAGGAACCGCGAGCCCGCGTTCGGACCGCGCTTCACCACCAGCAGCGCCGACCCGGCCGGCAGCGCGTCGACCCCTGAGCCCGCGGACTCGGTCTGCGGGGCGCTCTCGGTGCCGTCCTGCTCCGAGAAGGGCTTGAAGACCGAGGTGGTCTCCGGTGACTGCTCCGGTGGGACGTCACCGGAGCCGCTGTTCTGGCTCACCTGAGCTCTCCTCTACGCGGATAGATCGTGCCAACGAGATTCCAACGTACCGCGCCGGCACCAGCCCGAGTACGCGGGAGTCCCGGTCGCCGCAGTGATCAACGCGCGCCGCGGCGCGGTCATTCCTGCTCGATCAGCCGCTGGTAGGCCTCGGCGTCGAGCAGCACGTCCCACTCGGCGACGTCCGCCAGGCGCAGCTCCACGAGCCACCCCTGCCCGAAGGGGTCGCTGTTGACCAGCTCGGGCCGGTCCTGCAGGGCCTCGTTGCGGGCGGTGACGACACCGCCGACCGGGGCGTAGAGGTCCGACACGCTCTTGGTCGACTCGACCTCGCCCATCGCCCCGCCGGCTTCGACGCCCTCGTCCACGTCCGGCACCTGCACGAACACGACGTCACCGAGCTGCTGCTGCGCGTAGTCGGTGATGCCGACGCGCACGGTCTCCGCATCGGTGCGGCGCACCCACTCGTGCTCCTGGGTGTACCTGATCTCCTCCGAGGCCACTGGGTCCGCCTTCCTGCTCGGGGGCGCTGCTCAGCCCGGTCACCGGCCGGGCTCGCGAGATCATCCGCCGGCGGGCAGCGTATTGCCCACCGGCACGTCCCGCAACACGCGCTGCGCCGGGCGCGTCATCCGCGCACCGCGCGCGCCGCCTCCCGCAGCGCTGCGGTCACCTGCCCCAGGTAGAGCACGCCGGCCCAGAGGTAGAGCACGCCGCCCCAGCAGGTCAGCGCGTACGCGATGGGCCGCAGCACCTCGCTGAGCGCGATGTCCTCCTGCACCAGCAGCAGCATCGGGAAGGCGTACATCAGGCAGAACGTGGCCGCCTTGCCCAGGTAGTGCACGTCCGGCGGCTGGAATCCGCAGAAGCGCAGCACCGGCACGCACAGCGCCAGCACCACGTCCCGCCCGACGAGCACCGCGGCGATCCACCAGGGGACGACGTCGCGCAGCACGAAGGCGACCAGCGTCGCCACGATGTAGAGGCGGTCGGCCACCGGGTCGAGGACTTCGCCGAGCCGGCTGTACTGCCCGAGCCACCGCGCCAGCTTCCCGTCGAGCCAGTCGGTCACACCGCTGGCGACGAGGACGAGCAGGGCCAGCAGGTCGGCCTGCGGGCCGAGCAGCAGCCACAGGAACAGCGGCACCCCGCCCAGCCGGATCGCGCTGAGCAGGTTCGGCACGGTGAACCACGGGTCGTGCCAGAGTCCGACGGCGACCTCGCGCATCCGCTCGATGCCGGGTTCGATCGGCGCGCCCTCGCCGGAAGCAGCGGTGGCGCCGCCGGGCTGGTCCCCGGTTCCGGCGGGGTCGCTCGCCGACGCCCCCGGTTCCTCGGCCGGTCCTCGCGCGGTGCCGTTCGTGGTGCTGTCCGCGTCGTGCACCACGGCCTCCCCCTGTGTGTCGCGCCGCCGCCGGTACCGAGCCCATCGGTACGACGCCTCCCCGGATGAGGATCGCACATGCGGCCCACCGCCCCGGTGCGGGACCGACGTGCGCAGCGCAACCGCGCGGTGATCGAACAGTGGCCGCCGAGCGCGCCCCCACCGCGGCGCGGTCCGGGGACGCGCGGCGCAAGTCGGGGCGGCGCTGCGCACCGCCCGGTCGCTCAGGCCGTGCGAGCCCGCTGCACGGTGAAGCCGCGACGCCGCAGGTCGGCGTCGGTGAGGAAGCACGGTCGGCCGCGGTCGTCGACCCCGGCCCAGCGGGCCCCGCTCAGTCCTTCGAGCACGTAGGCGTGCCCGTGGCTCCACACCACGCTGTGCAGCGCGGTGGGCAGGTCCTCGGCGGCTTCGCTCCCACCGGCCCCGGAGGCGTCGCGGGCTCCGTCACCTGTCATTGCGGAAAGCACCTCCCGTCCGTGCTCACCGGCGAACGTTGCGGCGCCGGCACCGCATCTCCCCGCGGCGCCGGCCTCGGCGGAACGCCCGGCGAGGCGTCCCGCCGCCGATTGTGCGGACTCCTCCACCACATGTCGCGCACCCGACACGAACAGTCGCCGGACGAACACCACGCGTCGCCGAGCGCGAGCGCGGCGCCGATCACGCGAGCGCCGGACCGAACAGCTGCACCGGGCACCGGGCGGAGCGCCCGGCCGGACACCGCTCCGGGGAGCACCCCGGGCCCCGTGCGGGCCCGGGAGCCCGCCGCGGGCCGCCCCCTGGCATCACCTGCGGGCGTGCGGTAGGACACGGGGATCCGTTCCCCACCGTTCCCGCGGAGGTTGCCGATGGCGGGTTATGCCGATCTGCACCACGAAAGCCTGCACGACCCCGAGCGCTTCTGGCTGCGCGCGGCCCGGGCGATCGACTGGGACACCGAGCCGACCCGGGCGCTCGACGACGGGAACGCGCCGTTCTACCGCTGGTTCCCCGACGGGCGGATGAACACCTGCTTCAACGCGCTCGACCGGCACGTCCGCGACGGCCGCGGGGACCAGCCGGCGGTGGTGTGGGACTCGCCGGTCGCAGCGGCGGCGGAGACGTGGAGCTACCGCGAGCTGCTCGACCGGGTCGCGCGGTGCGCGGGCGCGCTGCGCGAGCAGGGGGTGGCGCGCGGTGACCGCGTCGTGCTCTACCTGCCGATGATCCCCCAGGCGATCGTGGCGATGCTCGCCTGCGCGCGGATCGGGGCGGTGCACTCGGTGGTCTTCGGCGGGTTCGCCCCGGACGAGCTGGCAGCGCGCATCGAGGACGCCCAGCCGAAGGTGATCGTCGCCGGTTCGTGCGGGATCGAACCGCAGCGGGTCGTGCCGTACAAACCCATCGTCGACGAGGCGCTGAGCCGCACGACCCACCAGCCGGACCGCGTGCTGCTCGTGCAGCGTCCGCAGTCCCCGGCCGAACCGGGCCCGCGCGACCTGGACTGGGACGAGGCCCTGCGGGACGCGCACCCGGCCGAGTGCGTCCCGGTGGCGGCCACCGATCCGCTCTACGTGCTGCACACCTCGGGCACCACGGGGCGGCCGAAGGGCGTGGTCCGCGACAACGGGGGGCACGCAGTCGCGCTGGCCTGGTCGCTGCCGAACATCTACGACATCCACCCCGGTGACGTGTTCTGGACGGCCTCCGACGTGGGATGGGTCGTCGGCCACTCCTACATCGTCTACGCGCCGCTGCTGGTCGGCGCGACCACGGTGCTCTACGAGGGCAAGCCGGTGGGCACCCCGGACGCGGGCGCGTTCTGGCGGGTCATCGCCGAGCACGGCGTGCGGGTGCTGTTCACCGCTCCGACGGCGTTCCGGGCGATCCGCAAGGCCGATCCGGACGCCGAGCTGATGCACCGCCACGACCTGTCCGGCCTGCGCAGCCTCTTCCTCGCCGGGGAGCGCCTCGACCCGGAGACGTACCACTGGGCCGGCGAGAAGGTGCGCGTGCCGGTGGTCGACCACTGGTGGCAGACCGAGACGGGCTGGCCGATCTGCGCCAACCCGCGCGGGCTCGAACCGATGCCGCTCAAGGCCGGCTCCCCCACGGTCCCGATGCCGGGCTACGACGTGCGGGTGCTCGACGAGTCCGGCGCGGAGGTTCCCACCGGCACCGAGGGGGCGCTGTGCCTGCGGCTGCCGCTGCCGCCGGGCACGGCGCCGACGCTGTGGGGCGACGACGAGCGCTTCCGGGAGTCGTACCTGGCGAGCTACCCGGGTTACTACGCCACGGGCGACGGCGGCTACGTCGACGAGGACGGTTACGTGTTCGTCCTCGGCCGCACCGACGACGTGATCAACACGGCGGGCCACCGCCTCTCCCCCGGCGCGATGGAAGCCGTGCTGGCCGAGCACCCGGCGGTGGCCGAGTGCGCGGTGATCGGGGTGCACGACCCGCTCAAGGGCCAGGTGCCGTACGGGCTCGTGGTGCTCAAGGCCGGGGCGGCGGACTCGGCGGAGGCGGTCGCCGCGGAGCTGACCGAGAGCGTGCGCAACCGCGTCGGCGCGATCGCCACCCCGCGCGGTGTCGCCGTGGTGGACGCGCTGCCGAAGACCCGTTCGGGCAAGATCCTGCGCAAGTCGATGCGGGAGATCGCCGACGCCGACCGGACGGCGGTGCCGTCGACGATCGAGGACCCCGAGGTGCTGGAGGCGCTGCGCCCGGCGCTGCGGGCCGCCCGGCAGGAGTGACCCGGCCGCCGCGGGACCACAGGCCGCCGCGGGCCCGCGTGCGAGGGCGGGGCCGCTGCGGCGCGGGCGGGTTCCGGCGCGCGGAGGGGACGGAGCGGCCCTCCCCGGCAGCACCGCAGCACCGCGCCGGTTCAGAGGCCGAGGACCTCCCACCACTGGCGCAACGTGGTCGTCTCGCCGAGGTCGGCGAAGCCGACCTGCACGCCCCGGGCTCGCAGCTTCTCGACGAGCGCCATGATCCGCATCGAGTCGAGGCCCCAGTCGAGCAGGTCGTCCTCGTCGCCGATCTCCGCGGCGCTCTCCTGCAGCAGCTCGGCGACGTGCTCCCGCACCTCCCCGCGGCTCAGCGCACCGGTTCCTGCCGTCTCCGGCATGCTCTCCCCTCTCGTCGCTCGCTCGTTCAGGCGTCCTCGCCGACCACGGGCCGCACGTGCCCGGCGGGAACGGTGGTGCCGGCGAGCTCATCGGTGATCCAGCCGGTCGATCCCACGACGGCGCAGCGCTTGGCCGCGTAGTCCAGCGCCATGCGGTGGTCCTCCGCGGAGAAGTCCGCGATCCCGTCGGCGACGAGGAACGCGGGCAGGTCCAGCTGGAAGGCCTCGGCCGTGGTGAGCAGGCACCCGATGTGGCCGTAGACGCCGGTGACGACGAGCTGGTCGCGACCCCACTGCCGCATCCGGTCTGCCAGCGAGGTGTGCTGGAACGCGCTGTAGCGCCACTTCGTCAGCAGCACGTCGTCGGCCGCGGGGGCGAGCTCCGGGATGATGCCGGACTTGTCGCTGGCGGCCAGGCCGGGACCCCACCAGTCCCACTGCAGCCCGCGCTGCCGGCGGGTCTGCCCGCCGGGTTGCGCGCAGTACACCACGGGCACGCCGCAGCGGCGGGCCTGCGCGCGCAGCCGCCGGATGTTCGGCACGACCCGGCGCAGCGGGTCGGCGTCCCGCTCGAACGCGCCGACGAAGTGCTGCTCCATGTCGTGGATCAGCAGGACGGCGCGGGCGGGGTCGGGCCGCCACGGGACCCGGTTCTCCGGCAGCTCGTCGGGCACCGGGTACGGTGCGATCCTCGGCAGCGCCACGCTACTTCCCCTCCCCCTCGGCGGAGCGCTCCAGCACCGCCGGGAGCAGCTCCCGCTCGATCACCGCGCGCAACTCCTTCTTGCTGGTCTTGCCCGCGCCGGTGTGCGGGAACTCCGCGACGAACTCGACGCGGTCCGGCACCTTGTAGCCGGCGAGCCCGCGCCCGCGGACGAAGGAGATCAGCTCGCGGGCCTTCGGCGGGTCGGTGCGGGCGATGACGAACGCGCAGGTCCGCTCGCCCAGGTACTGGTCCGGCACGGGCACCACGGCGGCGTCGCGCACCGCGGGGTGGGCCACGAGGTGGTTCTCCACCTCCTCGGCCGCGATCTTCTCGCCGCCGCGGTTGATCTGCTCCTTGGCACGTCCGGAGACGACGATGTTGCCGCCCGCGGTCAGCCGCACGAGGTCCCCGGTGCGGTAGAAGCCCTCCGGGGTGAACGCGCGGGCGTTGTGCTCCTCGGCGCGGTAGTAGCCCCTGATCGTGTACGGGCCGCGGGTGAGCAGGTGGCCGACTTCCCCGGTGGGCACGGGCCGGTCCTCGTCGTCGACGACGAGGACCTCGTCGTCCGGGGAGATCGGTCGGCCCTGGGTGGTGAGCACGACCTCGTCCGGGTCGTCCAGCCGCGTGTAGTTCACCAGCCCCTCGGCCATGCCGAACACCTGCTGCAGCTGCGCCCCCGTCGCGGGCCGCACCCGGCGGGCCAGTTCCTCGGGGCACTTGGCCCCGCCGATCTGCAGCACCTGCAGGCTGGACAGGTCGTGCTCGGTGGTCTCGGCGGAGTCGAGCCACACCGCGGCCAGCGGCGGCACGACGGCGGTGAGCGTAACGCGCTCGGCCTCGATGAGCGCGAAGGCCACGTCCGGGCCGGGTTTGCGGGCCAGGACGACGTGCCCGCCCGCGCGGAGCACGCCGAAGCTGCCGGGCGAGCTCATCGGGAAGTTGTGCGCCGCGGGCAGGGCCACGAGGAACACCGTCTCCGCGGTCACGCCGCAGATGTCGTTGCTCGCGCGGAACGAGTAGATGTAGTCGTCGTGGGTGCGCGGGATGAGCTTCGGGACTCCGGTGCTGCCCCCGGACAGCTGCAGGAAGGCGATGTCGTGCGGCCGCGGTTCGGGCGCCCCCGCCGGTTCGGCGTCCACTTCGGACAACGCGTGGAAGTCGTGCTCGCCGACCTCGCCGGCGATGATCACGTGCTGCAGGCCGGGGACTTCCGCGCGCACCTGCTCGGCCAGCCCGCGGTGGTCGAAACCGGCCTCGCGGTCGACGGTGATGTAGGCGGCGGCTTCTCCGTGCTCGCAGAAGTAGGCGATCTCGGTGGCGCGGTGCGCGGGCAGCGCGAACACCGGGACAGCGCCCGCGCGGAACAGCGCGAAGCTCACCTCGAACAGCTCGGCGGTGTTCGGCAGCTGGACCACCACGCGGTCGCCGGCGCCGATGCCCAGTTCGCCCAGCCCCGCCGCCAGCCGTTCGGCGCGCGCGGCGAGTTCGCCGTAGGTGACGCGGCGGTGCTCGTCGGTGATCGCGGTGCGCTCCGGGTGCCGCGCCGCGCGCTCGGACAGCATCCGCGGGAAGGTTTCCCCGCGCCAGTAGCCGCGCTCGCGGTAGTGGCGGGCGAACTCCTCCGGCCAGGTCGGGCATCCGGGCAGAACGTCCGGGGCCGTCATCGTGCTCCTCGTGTCGTGCGTGCGGACCGGGCGGTTCGCGCCTGCGGCGCGTCACACCTCCCGGTCGAGCCCCACCGCGGACAGCGCGGTCCGCAGCTTCGCGGTGGTCTCGGCGAGCTCGGCGCTCGGGTCCGAGCCGCGGACGATGCCGGCGCCGGCGAACAGGCGCAGCACCTCGGGTTCGATGTCGGCGCAGCGGATGGCGACCACCCACTCCCCGTCCCCGTCCGCGTCGCACCAGCCGACCAGGCCCGCGTAGAAGCCGCGGTCGAACGGTTCGGCGGCGTCGATGACCTCGCGGGCCGCCTCCCCCGGCGCTCCGCACACCGCGGGCGTGGGGTGCAGGGCGGTGGCCAGTTCCAGCGAGCTCACCGCGGGATCGGCGAGCTCGCCGGTGATCTCGGTGGCCAGGTGCCACATCGTGGGGGTGCTGACCAGCGTCGGCGCCTCGGGCACGTCCAGGTGCGTGCAGTAGGGGCGCAGCGTTTCGGCGACCTGCTCGACGACGGCCACGTGCTCCCGGTGCTCCTTGTCCGATGTGGATAGATCGGTGGCCAGGCGGTGGTCCTCGGCCGCGTCCGCGCCGCGCGGCCGGGAACCGGCCATGGGCTGCGACCGCACGGTCATCCCCTGGCGGGACACGAGCAGCTCCGGGCTGGACCCGGTGAACGTCCGGCTCAGGCGCGGCGCGGCCACACCCGAGCGGGTGCCGTCCTCACCGCGGGCCGGCAGGTCCACGGCGAAGGTGTGCCCGGCGGGGTTGGCCAGGGCGAAGTTGCGCAGCACCCGGCGGGCGTCGACGGACTCGGACGTGCCCAGCTCCAGCGAGCGCGCCAGCACGGCCTTGCTCAGCTCGCCGCGCTGCATGCGGGACAGCACCCGCCGCACACCGCGCTCGTACTCGTCCGCCGAGGGGACCTCCCGCGGGGTGCAGTCGGACACGGCGGGCAGCGCCCGCTGGGGGACCACGACGTTCAGCGGCGCCGAGCGCACCAGCTCGGTGGGCATGACCAGGTGCGCGGGCAGGTTCTCGCCGAAGGGCACCGCGCCCATCACCATCGGGTTGGCCCGCCCGAAGTCCCGCGCGGCGGTGAGGAACTCGCGCACCCGTCCGGGCAGGTCGGCGCGGGCGCAGGTCAGCTTGGGAACCGTCGCGTCCACGCCGCGCCCGAGGAGCACGCCCCCCTGCGAGGCGAAGAAGACGGAGCCGCCGGGTTCGTAGAGGCCCAGCAGGCGCAGCGCCTGCTCGTCCGCGGCCAGCTCGTCGGGAACGGGCGGGTCCTGCTCGCTCGTGGTCGTCATGCGTCCCCTCGTTCTCGCACCGTTCTTGCGGGTGCCGTCCTCGGTCCGGTCAGGCACGGGGAGTCGTTCCCCCATCGACGTAGAGGTCCTGCAACGTGATGTGCTCGGCGTGCCGCGACACCAGGAACACCACCGCGTCGGCGACGTTGTCCGGGGCCGCGAGGCGCCCCAGCGGAATGCCGATCTTGTAGGTCTCCGGCGAGCCGGCGATCACCCGGCGCGCACCGCCCTCGTCCGTCCACAGTGATCGCTGCATGGCCGTGTCCGTCGGTCCGGGGGAAACGACGTTGCACCGGATGCCGTCCTCGGCCAGCTCGAGGCCGAGCGACTTGGTGAACTGGGCGGCCGCGGCTTTCGACGCGGCGTAGGCGGCCATGCCGTGGCGGGGAACCCCCGCGGCGTTCGACCCGACCGTGACGATGCAGCCCCGTTGCCGCGGCACCATCCGGTCGGCGACCGCGCGGCAGGTGTGGAACACGCCGTCGGTGTTCACCGCGAAGACATGCTCCCAGTCCGCGTCGGTGAAGTCACGGACCCGCCCCGCACGCATGGCCCCGGCCACATTGACCAGGGTGTCGAGCGGTCCGCACTCCCGCTCGACCCGAGCGGTGAGGGCCGCCACCGCGGCGGAGTCGGTGACGTCGGCCGGGTAGTCACGCACCGCGCACCCCCGGTCCCGAGCGGCGGAACCCGCCGCGGCCAACCCCTCGGCGTTGCGGTCGACGGCGGCGACGGTCGCCCCGCGCCGCGCCAGAGCCCGCACGACGGCCGCCCCGATGCCTTGCGCAGCACCGGTCACCAGCGCCACCGTGCCCGCGATCCCGGTGTCGTCCATCGCTTCCTTCTTGGTCAGGCTAGCCTAACCTTCGTCAGGCGAACCTGAGTCTAATCCGTCAGAAGGAACATGCCAGCCCCTCATCAGGTGGCATTGATCACCAGGAGTGGTCGCGGCCGGGGAGGGCCGGAGCTCAGACGTCGTGCACCCGGGCGAAGCCGAGCTCGGCGAGGTCCTGCGGGCGCAGCCGCATCCACCCGGCCAGCTCGCCCACCTCCTCGGCGGGCTGCTTGAGGATGCGCGCCGCCGACTCCGGCGCGATCACCGCGAAGTACGCCTCCGGCGCGATCCACGTGCTCCCGGGCGCGCACAGCGCCAGCGCCCCACCGGAACCGCCCTCCCCGACGACGAGGCTGGTCACCGGCACCCGCGCCTCGGCGACCGCGGTGAACGCCTCCGCGATCGCCGGCCCGATCCCGGCGTCCTCGGCAGCGGCGTCGTTGGCCGCACCGGGTGTGTCCACGAGCGTGAGCACCGGCAATCCCAACCGGTCGGCGAGCCGGACCAGGCGCGCGGCCGCCCGGAACCCGGCCGGGGTGTTGGCCGTCCCCGTCTGCGCCGCGTAGGCGACCACCCGGCCGCCGCGCTCACCGATGCCACAGCGCATGCCGTGGTCCCTCCCACCGGCCCGGTCGCCGCCGAGCTCCAGCCGGGCGTCGAAGTGGGCCCGGAGGTAGTCACCGGCGCGGGGGCGGTCGTCCGCTCGGGCGCGGACGACCGCCTCCCACCCGGTCTCCGGCGGATCCGCGCGGCCCAGCGCGGCGGGCAGCTCCGCCGGCTCCGGCCGGCCCGGCACCGCGCTCGGGTGCAGCAGGTGCACGCACTGCCGCAGCACCTCCGGCAGGTCCGCCTCGGCGACGACCTGGTCCACCTGCCCGGCGGCGAGCTTGCCCTCCGCGGTGAACGACGCGTCTCCTCCACCGCTGCCACCGGGGTCGCTGCCGGGGCCGCCGGCATCGCCGCGCACACGGCTGCCGCCGAAGGCGACGAGCGCACCCGGCGAGGCCAGCACCACATCGGCCGAGGCCGCCAGCGAGGCCCACATCCCGCCCGTGGTCGGGTGCCGCAGCACCGCGACGTGCGGGATCCGGTCGCGCCGCGCCCGCAGGCAGGCGTGCGCGATGTGCTGCAGCTGGCCCAGCGCGACGATCCCCTCCTGCATCCGGCTCCCGCCGGATGCCAGCAGGGTGACCACCGGCAGCCGCAGCTGGCGCGCCCGGTCGAACGCGTCGACGATGCGCGCCCCGGCACCGGCCCCCACGGAACCGCCGAGGAAGGCGAAGTCGAACGCCACGAGCACCGCTTCCCGCGCCCCGAAGCGCCCCCGCCCGCAGCGGACCGACTCCTCGTGCCCGGTGCGTTCGGCCGCGCGGTCGCGCTGCTCCGGATAGCCCGGCCAGCCCAGCGGGTCCTCCGCACCGGTCCCGGACGGAGCGGGGAACTCCTCGAACCCCCGGCACACGGCGGCGATCAGGTCGTCGGTAGCGGAGCGCGCAGCGTCCTCAGCCATGCATCAACGCCTTCTTCTGCACCTTGCCCATCTCGTTGCGGGGCAGTTCCGCCACGAACCGCACCGCGCGCGGGCGCTTGTGCGGCGTGAGCAGCCGCGCCACGTGCTCGGCCAGCTCGTCCTCGGCCGGCTGCCGCTCGCCGGCGACCACCCAGGCCACGATGCGCTCGCCCAGGTCCGGGTCGGTCTCACCGGTCACCGCGACCTCGGCGACGTCCGGGTGCTCGAGCAGGGCGTTCTCGATCTCGCCGGCGCCGATCTTGTATCCGCCGCTCTTGATGATGTCGGTGGCCTTGCGCCCGACGATGCGGAGGTAGCCGTCGGCGGCGCGGGTGGCCATGTCACCGGTGCGGAACCAGCCGTCGGCGAAGGCCTCCGCCGTCGCGTCCGGCCGGTTGAGGTACTCGGTGAACAGGTTCGACCCGCGCACGAGGATCTCGCCGACCGTCGCGTCGTCGCTGTCGCCGATCGCGGCGCCGTCCTCGTCGACGAGCTCGATCTCGACACCGGCGAAGGGCCTGCCGACGTAGCCGGCGCGGCGGTCGCCGTCGGCGCGGACACCGGCGTTCATGATCGTCTCGCTCATCCCGTAGCGCTCGACGACGCGCTGGCCGGTGAGCCGCTCGATCCGCTCGTGCTCGGTGGCCGGCAGCGGTGCCGATCCGGAGACCAGCAACCGGGCCCGCCCGACGGCTTCGCCGATCCACGGCCGCTCCTCGGCCGCCTGCGCCAGCCTGCGATACATCGTCGGCACGCCGAACATCATCGTCGCCGGCCCGGACAGCTCCTCGGCCATCCGCTCGGCGTCGAACCTGCCCAGGTGGTGCACCGCGCCGCCGATCCGGACCGGACCGAGCGTGCCGAGGATCAGCCCGTGCACGTGGAACAGCGGCAGCGCGTGGGCGAGCACGTCGCGCTCGGTCCACTGCCACGCCTCGGCGAGCGCGTCCAGGTTCGCCCGGACGGCGCGCCGCGGCAGCACGACGCCCTTCGGCGCCCCCGTGGTGCCGGAGGTGTAGACGATGAGCGCGGGCGCCTCCCCGTCCGGTTCGGGCCGCTCGACCCAGGACTCGGCGCGCGGGTCGACCTCGTGCCGCGGGATGCCGGCCAGCGCCTCGGGGGCGGCGAACCCGGGCTGCGCCAGCAGCACCTCGGGTTCGCTGTCCCCGACGATGTGCTCGAGCTC
The DNA here is from genome assembly GCF_054782015.1 of Salinifilum aidingensis. Lineage (NCBI taxonomy): Bacteria > Bacillati > Actinomycetota > Actinomycetes > Pseudonocardiales > Pseudonocardiaceae > Salinifilum > Salinifilum aidingensis. The sequence goes on from NZ_BAAGTH010000008.1 coordinate 202,855, forward strand.
GCGGGTGCCCACCTTCGGGTTGACCGGCACGACCGCCGCACCGGCGAGCAGTCCGCCGAGGGCGGCCACGCAGGTGTGCAGCGTGGGTTCGGCCCAGACCGCCACCCGGCGTGCCGCGCCGATCCCCTCGGCGACGGCGCCGGCCGCGCCGGCGAGTTCGCGGTAGGTCAGCGCCCCCTCGGCGAACCGCACCGCCTCGGCGTCGTCGGGTTCGTGCAACTTCGGAAACAGCACGGGCGTGCTGTCCATGACCACCTCCACGTCGCTCGCTCGTCACACCAGCCCGGGAACCACGAACACCAGCCACACCAGGGCCGGGCCCAGGGCGGTGATGGTCGCACCGTAGATCAGCAGCTGCCGGAAGAACCGGTCCCGATCCACACCCTTGGCGTTGGCCAGCACGATCGCCCCGTTCGTCGAGAACGGGGAGACGTCGACCACCGTGGACGCCAGCGCCAGCGCCACGACCATGCCGATCGGGGCGACCGCGCCCTGCTCCAGGAACGGGATCGCCAGCGGGATCAACGCCCCCATGATCCCGGTCGAGGAGGCGAACGCGGACACGATGCCGCCGATGTAGCACAGCAGCAGCGCCCCCACCAGGGGGAGGCCGATCGCGGCGACCGCCTGGCCGGTGTAGTCGATCGTGCCCATCTCCTGCAGCACGCCGACGTAGGTGAGCACGCCGCAGATGAGCAGCACGGTGGACCAGTTGACCTCGCTCGGGGCGTTCTTCGCCGAACGCGGCCACAGCAGGGTGAGCACCAGGCCCACGGTGATCGCGGCGAAGCCCACGTCGAGGCCGAACACCAGGGTGCCGATCACGAGCACGGCCAGGCCGAGCAACGTGCCCAGGCGCTCCAGGGTCAGCGGCAGCTCCTCGAGCTCCCCCGCGGCCTGCTCGCCGGAGCCGGTGCGCGTGGCGGCACCGGGCGCGTCGCCTCCGGCGCCTCCCCCGCCGGCACTGCCCCCGCCGGAGAGCGCGGCGGCCGGCCGCTCGGCGCGCAGCAGGCGCATCCCGCCGAAGGCGACGTAGGCGAACACCGCGATCGCGAGGTTGAGCACGAGGCTGCTCACGAACAGCAGCAGCGGGCTGCCCGGCAGGTCGTTGCCCTCCACGACCCCGTTGACGATGACCCCGAAAACGCTGATCGGCGAGAAGCCACCGGCCTGCGTGCCGTGCACGACCATCGCCCCCATCAGCAGCGGGTTGATGCCGTGCTTGAAGGCGAAGTTCAGCGCGATCGGCGCGATGATCGCGCAGGCGGCCGGGCTGGCCGCCCCGATCGCGGTCAGCACGGCGGCGACGCCGAACATCACCCAGGGGACGGCCGCCACGCGGCCCCCGACGAGGCGGACCGACCAGCTCACCAGCCAGTCGGTCGTGCCGTTGGCCCGGGCGATCGCGAACAGGTACGTCACGCCGACCAGCACGAGGAAGATGTCGCCGGGGAAGCCGGCGAAGATCGTCTCGTCGTCGAACCCCGCGACGAACCGGCCGACGAGGAACGCGGCGGTGAAGGCGACCACGCCCATGTTCACCGAGATGGTCGTCGCCACCACGAAGCAGGCGACGAGCGCGAGGATGGAGATGATTTCGGGCGACACTGCCCCTCCCGCTGCAGACCTGGGACGCTGTGGGCAACCCGGAGTGGTGCGCATCACCGGTTGCGCATCACCGGGTGTTCTGGATCACTGGTTGGACCACTCTCCCGGTGACGCGCGATCCCGTCAAGCGCACGTGGTAGAACTGGTTCATCCAGTGAACCTCGCTGCGGTCGGTGGCGCCGTGCTGCCGCCGCACCGGCAGCCCCGCGGTGTCGAGGAGTAGCGGTGTCCGAGGCCTTCCGCCCGCTGGCGCGCACGCGGCTGTACGAGCAGGTGGTCGCGCGCCTGCGCGAGCACGTCACCGCGGCCGGGCTGCGCGCGGGAGACCGGCTGCCCTCCGAGCGCGAGCTGTCCGACCGCTTCGGCGTCAGCCGCGCCTCGGTGCGCCAGGCGATCGCGGCCCTGGAGGTCCAGGGCGTCGTCGAGGTGCGGCACGGCGGCGGCACCTACCTGCGCCGCGACACCGTCGAGACCGAACCCGTGGACGAACTGCTGGACCGCCAGCGCCGCCTGCCCGACGTCCTCGACGCGCGGGAGGCGCTGGAGACGAAGCTCGCCGAGCTCGCCGCGCAGCGGCGCTCCGCGGACGACCTGGTCGCGATCGACGCGGCGCTGGGCAGGATGCGCACCGAGATCGAGGAGGGCGACTTCGGCCTCGACGGCGACCGGCGGTTCCACGCCGCGGTCACCGCCGCCGCGCACAGCGACCTGCTGGCCGAGTTCATGCGGCGGCTCGACGACGACATCGCCGAGAGCCGCGCGGAGTCGCTGCGCCAACCCGACCGCCCGCAGCGCTCACTCGCCCAGCACGAGCGCATCGCCGAAGCCATCCGCGCGCAGCAGGCGCGCGCGGCCGCCACCGCGATGCGGCGCCACCTGCGCACCGTCAGCCGCGTCCGGCTGCTGGAGTGGGACCCGGAGCAGTCGGACGCGTCGGAGGCGGGCGACCCGGAGCAGGCGGGCGACCCGGAGTAGCCGCGGCCACACCGCGGCCTTCCACCTCCGGGCGGGACCGGCGCGGCCAGTAGGCTTCCAGCACGCGCGCAGGTCACCGACCCCTGGGAGTTCAGCCGATGCACCGCTCACCCGCCCGGCCGCCGCGGCTGGTCGCGTGATGCTGGGGTGGTTGCTGACCACCGCGGGCACGGCCGCGCTCGGCAGCGTGTTCCCCCTGGTCAACATCGAGCTCTACCTCGTCGGCGTGCTCTCGACGGTGGACGGGGTGAGCTGGTGGCCGCTCGCGCTGGCCGCGGCGGTCGGCCAGGTCGCGGGCAAGAGCCTGCTGTACTTCGCCGGTCGCGGCAGCGTCACCCTCGGCACGCGGCTCAGCCGGCGGGTGCAGCGTCGGCGCCGGGGGCGCTGGTCGGCCTGGTTCGACTGGTTCCAGCAGCGCACCCGGCAGCAGCCCTGGTGGGGCACCGGCGTGCTGATGATCAGCGCCGTCCCCGGGCTGCCGCCGTACTCGGTGATGTGCCTGCTGTCCGGCGCGGCGCGGCTGCCGCTGGTGGCGTTCCTCGGCGCGAGCCTGCTCGGCCGCTCCGGGCACTTCCTGCTCGTGGCCGCGGCTCCGGAGGTGTTCTCCGAACTGCCCGTGTTCGGGTGACGGCGCTTTCGGACGGGGACTCTGTTCGGGTGATGGCGCCGTTCTGGTGAGGCGCGGGAGGAATAACGATCGCAGCAGCGGGAAACCCCTCCGCGCGGAGAGCGCAACCGTACACCGCGCGAAGGGGTCGGCAATGGCAGACGACTCGCACGATGAGAAACACCGCCAGCTCGACGGGGACCGCAAGGATCCGCAGGACACCCACCTGACCACGCAGCAGGGGGTGCGCGTCGACCACACGGACGACACGCTCACCGCCGGCGAGCGCGGTCCCTCGCTGCTCGAGGACTTCCACTTCCGCGAGAAGGTCATGCACTTCGACCACGAGCGCATCCCCGAGCGGGTGGTGCACGCGCGCGGAGCGGGGGCCTACGGGCACTTCCAGCCCTACGACGGATGGCTCTCGGACTACACGGCGGCCAGGTTCCTCACCGACCCGAACGAGCGCACACCGCTGTTCGTCCGGTTCTCCACAGTGGCGGGATCCCGCGGCTCGGCCGACACCGTCCGGGACGTGCGCGGGTTCGCCACCAAGTTCTACACGAGCCAGGGCAACTACGACCTGGTCGCCAACAACATGCCGGTGTTCTTCATCCAGGACGGGATCAAGTTCCCGGACTTCGTGCACGCGGTGAAACCGGAACCGGACTCCGAGATGCCGCAGGCGGCATCCGCGCACGACACGCTGTGGGACTTCGTCGGGCAGCAGCCCGAGACGATGCACATGATCATGTGGCTGATGTCGGACCGGGCCATCCCCCGCAGCTACCGCATGATGCAGGGCTTCGGCGTGCACACCTTCCGGCTGGTCAACACCGAGGGCAAGGGCACGTTCGTGAAGTTCCACTGGAAGCCGGTGCTCGGCACGCACTCGCTGGTCTGGGACGAGTGCCAGAAGATCGCGGGCAAGGACATCGACTACAACCGCCGCGACCTCTGGAACGCGATCGAGGCCGGCGAGTACCCGGAGTGGGAGCTCGGGGTGCAGCTCGTCGACGAGCAGGACGAGTTCAAGTTCGACTACGACCTGCTCGACCCCACGAAGATCATCCCGGAGGAGGAGGTGCCGGTGCGCCCGGTCGGCCGCATGACGCTCGACCGCAACCCGGACAACTTCTTCGCGGAGACCGAGCAGATCGCCTTCCACACGGCCAACGTCGTGCCCGGCATCGACTTCACCAACGACCCGCTGCTGCAGGCGCGCAACTTCTCCTACCTGGACACCCAGCTGATCCGGCTGGGCGGGCCGAACTTCGCGCAGCTTCCCGTCAACCGGCCGGTGGTCGACGTGTCCACGAACCAGCGCGAGGGCTACGGCCAGCAGCGGATCCACAAGGGTCCGGTCTCCTACTCGAAGAACACCATCGCGGGCGGGTGCCCGGTCGTCTCCGGCGCCGGTGCGGACGTGTTCTCCCACTACCAGGAGAAGGTCGAGGGCCACAAGATCCGCAAGCGCAGCGAGAGCTTCCAGGACCACTACTCGCAGGCCACGCTGTTCTGGAACAGCATGTCCACCTGGGAGAAGCAGCACATCATCGACGCCTTCCGGTTCGAGCTCGGCAAGGTGAACCGGTGGCACGTCCGCGAGAACGCCGTGGAGCGGATCAACCACGTCGACCACGAGCTCGCCGTCGCGGTCGCCGAGGGCATCGGGGTGACCCCGCCGTCCGATGCGGCCGCGGCGAACCACGGCCGCAGCTCACCCGCGCTGAGCCAGGCGAACACGGTCATGGACACGGTCGCCACGCGGCAGGTCGCGGTGCTGGCCGCGGACGGCGTCTCGGCGGGCGAGGTGGCCGCGGTCCGGGAGCGGCTGACCGGCCAGGGCGCGCACGTCGACGTGCTCGCCCCGCGCGAGGGCACGCTGCGCGGCGACGACGGCGACGAGGTGGCGGTGGACCACGGCATGCGCACGACGGCCTCGGTCATCTACGACGCGGTGTTCGTGCCCGGCGGCGAGGAGAGCGTGCGGACGCTGTCCGGCGACGGTTACGCGGTGCACTTCCTCGCCGAGGCGTACCGGCACCACAAGCCGGTGGCCGCCAGCGGCGCGGGCGTCTCGCTGCTGCGGCAGGCCACCGTGGACACCGTGCGCACGGCGCAGACCGGCGGCGACGGCGTGGTCGTCGACCAGGGCGCGGTCACCGCGTCCGACACCGGCGGGAGCCTGCCGGAGCAGTTCACCGAGGAGCTCACCGGTGCGCTCACCCGCCACCGCGTGTGGGACCGCAACACCGAGCCCGTGCCGGGCTGAGCGGAGGCTCACCGAGTTCCGCAAGGGGATCTGCGGAACGGATCGGTCCCTTCCTCACCAGCGGGGAAGGGGCCGATCCACTGGACCTCCGGCTGTACCGACTGCACCCAAGCTCGAACACCGCCCTCGCCGATGAAGTACACGGTTTCCGCGGCGCAGGCACTCGGGTGCACCGACTTCCACTGCTTGGCGAACAGTCTTCCGCTGCCCTCGCTGGAACGGCTCCCCGCCTACACCAGCGCCTCGACCTCGGCGATCCGAAGGTCCACCCGGGCGGAATTCACCCCGCGGTTGCGCGCTTCGTCGAGGGCGCGACGTGCCGCGTCGAACACCCCGGCCCGTGCGTACGACTCCGCGAGCCACGTCTCGTACAAGGCGACCTCACGGGCGTGCTCCGGTGCGTAGGCCGCGATGGCGTTCGACAGCAGAGGCTCGGCCCGTACCGGGTCACCGAGTTCGATCATGCAGCGCCCGGCCATGACGTCGATCTCTTTGCGGTCGAGCCAGTACACCCACTCCGGTTCCTCGGCATCCTCCGAGCGCTGCTCGTACGCGTCGTCGACCGCATCCAGGGCCCGGCGCGTTCCCTCAATGTCCTGCGAACGAGCACGCGCCCACGCGACCCGCTCCAATAGCAGCGCACGGGTTACCGGAGGGGCGCACTCGTTCCCTTTGATGGCTGAACGAGCGAGAAGCGCCGCATCCCTCGGGTCGCCAACGTTGGCCATCCCCGAGTGCTCGCTTGGCCGTGGTTCTGCGGACAGCGCAGTGGGATCTGGACAGCGTGGCATTCCGTCTACCTCGCGGGGAGGTCTCCGACGATGAATGCATCGCGCTCGCACACGGCCTCGACGAGGTCGCCCGGGAACTCCGACTCCACGCCACCCGCGGACAGATCGCCACGGGCGAGCGTCCGTGACCAGGATCGGAGTTGCCGAGCCTTCCGACCGGCCGGCGTGCTTCCCCGAGCACGTCGGCCGGTCGGGCACGTGGTGTCGACGTGCTCTCTCCGCCTGGAATGCTGGAACAGCGGTAGCAGTGCAACTCAGGGAGAAGCAAGACCACGGCCCTGCGGGGCAGCTCGGCATGTGGCGCCGATCAGCAGCGCAGGTCTTGCTCAGCCCCATGAGGCGTTGAACGGCTTGTGGGGTGGTGAATGGCTGCAGAACGACCTTTCCGCCCCGGGTTCGTCCGCGCGGTCGGCTCGTGCTTCGTCGCGGTCGACGAGGTGCAACCGGTCGCGATGTCCCTGTCCCCTTCAGGCGAGGTCCTCGACGTGACCTCCTGGGCGGAGCAGACGACCCCGGTGACTACGAAGACGCGCACGATCGCTGCGGGCGAGGACCGCGCGTTCGTGCGCGACTGGCCGACGTCACTGAGCGCACCGAGCGCGCCGAGAGCACCGCTCGCCACCGTCGCCATCGACGTCGCCTCCGACGGCCAGCTCTCGCCCACGGTCGGCGAAGTCGCCGAGGTGCCGCCGCAGAACCGCAGGGACAGGCACCTGCGGCACACGGAGGAGCCCCACACCATCGAGGAGTTCCAGCAGGACTGGACCTTCCGCATTCACCTGACCGGCGTGGCCTGGCACTCCGAGGCCTTCCACGCGAGCGAGCGGGTCGACTTCCCCGCCCCGGCGGAGATCCGCTCGCAAGCCGTCCTCGACAACGTGGCGGCGATCTGCGTGCAGCGGGCGAACAAGAGGCCGTGGCCGTTCCACCCGGACTGCGACATCCAGCTTCTCGCCGCAGCTGAGCACGGCCTGGCCACCGCCCAGGTGCCGAACCCCGACATCGCGCACCTGTGCTGGCCCCGCCAACGCGATGACCTCGCCGTGCGCCGCGAACTCGGCGAATACCTCGACTTCGCCCTCGGGAACCTGGACGCTGCGGCTGAACACGGAGCGCGCGAACCGCAAATGATCGTGCACGGCACCGGCCTGGACACCGTGATCGAACTGCGGTTCAGGCTCGACGCCTTCCCGGAGACCGTGCTCTGCCGCCGCGACGTCCCGTTCGACGAGACCGGCGCCGTCTCCGGGCTGCGCGCCCGCAACGTCGTCCTCGACGAGGACATCGAGTTCAGCGTGCTCACCGGCGCGTTCGACACCTCGGGGCCGGTCACCCGGATCTAGCGGACCGCGCTCAGCGCCGCCGAGCGCTCCACGGCGCACAGCCGCCCGGAAGCGCATCGCCGCCGCGCCCCCTGCGCGCCTTGCCCGCGTGATCTACGGTTCCGGCGTGGATCTGCTGCGCACGCTCCCGGTCGAGGACGTCCTGGAACGCACCCGCACCGGCACGCTGGCCCGCCGCCTGCGCGGGCGCGACCTCGTCGGCTTCGGGGTCGGCATCATCGTGGGCACGGGCATCTTCACGCTCACCGGCGTGGAGGCGAAGCAGCACGCCGGTCCCGCCGTGGTGCTGTCCTTCCTCATCGGCGGGGTCGTGGCCGCCCTCGCAGCGCTGTGCTACGCCGAACTCGCCTCGTCCGTGCCGACCGCGGGCAGCGCCTACACCTACGCCTACGCCGCGCTCGGCGAGATCTTCGCCTGGATCATCGGTTGGGACCTGCTGCTCGAGTTCGCGCTCGGTGCCGCGGTGGTCTCCCGCAGCTGGTCGGCCTACGTGGCCAGCCTGCTGCACCTGCCGCAGCAGTGGTTCGGCGAGGACGCGGCGATCAACCTCGGCGCCGTCGCGATCCTCGCCGTGCTGGCGACCGTGGTCGTCACGGGCATCCGGCAGTCCTCGTGGGCGACGAACGCGCTCGTGGTCATCAAGGTCGCCGTGTGCGTGCTCCTCGTCGCCGCGGGGCTGTTCTTCGTCCGCACCGCCAACCTGACTCCGTTCGTCCCGCCGTCCCAACCGGCACCGGAGACGACCACGGTGCTGGGCCAGCCGCTCGTCGAAGCCGCGCTGGGCATCGGGCAGACGATGTACGGCCTCGGCGGGGTGCTCACCGCCGCGGCGGTCGTGTTCTTCGCCTACACCGGCTTCGAAGCGCTCGCCAACCTCGGCGAGGAGACCCGCCACCCGCGCCGCGACCTCCCCGTGGGCCTGCTCGGCAGCCTGGCGCTGTGCACGGCGCTGTACATCGGGGTGGCGCTGGTGCTGACCGCGATGGTGGACTACCGCCGCATCGACGAGGGCGCGCCGCTGGCGGCCGCGTTCCACACCGTGGGCCAGCCCTGGATGGCGGCGGTGATCGCGCTCGGCGCGGTGACCGGGCTGACCTCGGTGATGCTGGTCCAGCTGGTCACCATCGGTCGCATCGGCTTCGCCATGGCACGCGACGGCCTGCTCCCGCGGCCGCTGGCGCGGGTGCACGGCCGGTGGGGCACACCGCACCGCGTCACCATCGGCGGGACCGCGCTGATCATGCTGCTGGCGGGTTTCGTGCCGATCTCCGAGCTGGCCGACATGGTCAGCATCGGCGCGCTCTCCGGGATGCTCATCGTCGCCCTGGCGGTGCCGGTGCTGCGGCGGACGAAACCGGGCATGGAACGTCCGGTGCGCGTACCGCTGTCGCCCCTGCTGCCGATCGCGACCGCGCTGGCGTGCCTGTACCTCATGGTGAACCTGGACGTGCTGACCTGGATCCGCTTCGCCGCGTGGCTGGTGCTCGGCCTCGTGCTGTACCTGGCGTACGGCTACCGCCACGCCCGGCTGGGCCGGCGTTCGTGAGGATCACCGGGCGGGCGCTACCGGGCGTGCGGCTGCGCGCTCGCCCGGCTGCCCTTGACGAGGTCGACCGCGGCGACGACCAGCGCCGCGGCGACGAACACCACCGACACCCACAGCCCGTGCGTGATCGCCGTGGTGTAGCCGCCCGCGGCCAGGGCGTGGAAGAACACCCCGGAGGCCGCGGCGATCCCCAGGGAGGATCCGATGCGCTGGCCGGTCTGCTGCACCCCGGCGGCCGTGCCGCCGGACTCCGGGTCGATCTCGCTGAGCGTGACCGTCTGGTTCGGCGAGATCACCAGGCCGCTGCCCGCCCCCGCCAGCAGCAGCGGCAGCGCGACGGCTCCCCCGGCCCACGGTCCGGGGGCGGCGGCCAGCACCACGTCGGTGACGAGCAGCCCCAGCAGCGCCGCGCACAGGCCGACCGCGACGAGGCGGCGCCCGAACCGCGCGACCAGGCGCCCGCCGACGACCGAGGAGACCGCGGAGCCCACGGCGAACGGGGTGAGCGACAGCCCCGCCTGCAGCGCCGTGTAGTCCAGGCCGCGCTGCAGGTACACGGCGAGCACGAAGAAGATCCCGGTGAACCCGGCGAAGTACAGCAGCGCCAGCAGCGTCCCGAAGGCGTAGCTGCGGATCCGCAGCAGCCGCAGGTCGACCAGCGGTGCGTTGCCCGCCGACCGGTAGCGCTGCTCCCAGGCGACGAACGCGGCCAGCAGCACCGGCGCGACCACGAGCAGGTACCACGTCCCGCTCTCCAGCTCGACCAGCGGCAGCAACAGGCACACGAGCCCGGCGCCGAGCAGCGCCACGCCGACGAGGTCCAGCGAGTTCCCGCCCGCCTGCGGGCGGTCGCGCGGCAGCACCCGCAGTCCGTAGAGCAGGGCGAGCGCGCCGATGGGCAGGTTGACGAAGAAGATCCAGCGCCACCCGTTCTCCGCCCCGGCGAGCTCGATGATGAGCCCGCCGAGCATCGGGCCGATCGCGGTGGACACGCCGATGACGGCGCCGAACAGGCCGAAGGCCTTGCCGCGCTCGCGCCCGTGGAACATCTGCTGCATCAGCCCGAGCACCTGCGGGTTGAGGATGCCGCCGGCAGCGCCCTGGGCCAGGCGCGCGAGCACCAGCCACAGGCCGCTCTGCGCGAAGCCGGCAGCAGCGCTGGCGAGGGTGAACAGCGCGAGGGCGAGCAGGAACATGCGGCCGCGCCCGTGGTCGTCGCCGATGCGGCCCGCGGGGACGAGCACGAGCCCGAACGTCAGCGCGTAGCCGGACACCACCCAGGACAGGGCGCTGGCCGGGGCGTCGAGGCCCTGCTGGATGGACGGCAGCGCCACGTTCACGATGCTCACGTCCAGCAGGGTCATGAAGCCGGCCGCCAGGCAGAGCACGAGCACCGGCCAGCGGTTCCGCTCCGTCGCGGCGGTCTCGCTCGTCCTGCCGAGCTGCATCCCGGGGTCCCCTTTCGGTCAATCCGCACACCCGGCACCCAGGATCGCCCCGACGGTTGGAACACGCGAACACGGGGTGCGCCGCCTGCCCGCCCGCATGTGCTGGGCAGGAGCGGTGGTGCACCGCGCTGCTCCCCGCGGCGGCGCTGCCGCGGGGAGCAGCTGCGCCTCAGCGCACGGCCGCGCGCTCCGCGGTGTCCGGGGTTTCCGGGGCGGCCTCGCCGGTCGCGGCGCCGGTGGCGGCCTCCGCGCCGGTCCCGCTCGCGGTCCCGGCGCCGCGCCCCCGCGGCGGTGTGGTGTCCAGCACGCCCGCGCGCTCATCGGCGACCAGGGCCCGCCAGAAGGAGACGGCGACGATGGCCAGCACGAAGATCAGCGGGAACGCTGTGATGATCGACAGGGTCTGCAGCGCGTCCAACCCGCCGGCGTACATCAGCGCCACGGACACACCGGAGAGCACGACCGCCCAGAACACGCGGTGCCAGCGCGCCGGGTCGGCGTCGCGCGGCAGGTGCCGCGTCGCCGCGGCGGCCATGGTGTAGGCCGAGGAGTCCAGCGTCGTGGCCAGGAACACCATCAGCAGCACGAGGAACAGGCCGAGCGCGACGCCGCCCCACGGCATCGCGAGCAGCGTCGCCACGATGCCCGCGGTGTCGCCCTGCTGCGCGACGATGCCCGCCACCGGCAGCACGTCGCGGACCTCGTAGAACAGGCCGGTGTTGCCCATGAGCATGAACGACAGCCAGCACCCGGCGCTGCCGCCGAAGCACATCGCCGCGATCATGCCGCGGATCGTCCGCCCCTTGGAGATCTTGGCCACGAACAGGCCGACGAACGGGGCGTAGGAGATCCACCAGCCCCAGTAGAAGATCGTCCAGTCCTCCTCGAACCCGGAGCCGCCGACGGGGTCGGTGTAGAAGCTCATCTCGAGGAAGTTGTTCAGCAGGATGCCGAGGCTGTTGGTCGCCGTGTCGATCATGAACACGGTGGGCCCGGCGACGAGCAGGAACAGCGCGAACACGCCGGCGATGCCGAGGTTGGCGTTGGCCAGGCGCTTCAGACCGCGCTGCAGTCCGAAGTAGACGCTGCAACCGAACAGCAGCGTCCAGACGGCGATCACCCCGATGTCCAGCCCGATGCCCTTGTCCACCGGGAAGATGGTGGAAGCACCTTCGGATATGACCGGAACCTCGAGTCCCAGCGAGGTACCGGCGGCACCGATCAACCCGAAGATGAACAGCACGTCGATGACTTTGCCGAGCCAGCCGTCGACGCGGTCGCCGAGGACTCCGCGGCAGGCTTCGCTCAGCCGCAGCGTCGGCCGCTTGCGCACGTGGTAGAGGTACGACAGGGCCAGCGCGGGCAGGCAGAACAGCGCCCACGCGGTCGGACCCCAGTGGAACAGCGGGTAGGTCGCCGCCCAGTGCGCCGCTTCGACGCTGTGCGGATCCATCTGCCGCGGGGGGTCGTTGTAGTAGTAGGCCCACTCGATGATGCCCCAGTACATGATGCCGCCGCCGATGGCGGCGGTGAAGATCATGCCGAGCCACGCGACGAGCGAGTGGTCGGGCCTGTCCGCGGCGTCGCCGAACTTCACCCGGCCGAAGCGGCTGAAGGCCAGGCAGGCCAGCAGTCCGGCCAGGGCGGCCGCCGCCAGGAGGTACAGCCACCCGAACTGCCCGCCGAGGAAGCTCAGCACGGCGTCCAGGGCGGCCATGCCGCGCTCCGGCGCGATCATCACGGGTACGCAGACGATCGCGACCAATATCAGCGCGAACCAGAAAACCTGTCTGTCGATCCGGATCTCTCCGGTCGCGATACCGATGGCTTCGAGCACCTCCCAGGTCTCCCCTGCGGGACGGTCCCGCAGGGGCGGGCTCGCTCCGCCGCCGGTCCGGCGTTGCGAGTCGACTGATGAATCAGTCGTTGAATCGCACCAGACCGTGGATCTGCCGCGCGGAATCGGTCAACACGGAAGCAGAATCCATCACACCAGGACGTTTCCTGCTTCGATATCGCGGCGGCAGCCGGTCAGGTATCCCATGAGTCTGCACCGGTATTGCGATAATCGCAATGCCCCTGCTACGGTCTTCCACTGTGCAGGACACGACAGCCGAACTGCGTCATCGCGTCCGGGAGGTCTTGCGGACCTACCCCGGCAGCCAGCGGGCCTTCGCCGGCGAAGTCGGACTCGACCCGACGAAGTTGTCGAAGTCCCTCGCGGGCACCCGGCGGTTCACCGCCACCGAGCTCAAGCAGATCGCCGAGGTCGGTGACGTCACGGTCAACTGGCTGATCAACGGCGCCGACGACGTCGAAACCGTCGCGGCGATCCCGCAGCGCACGGCCAGGGTGGACGGATCCCTCGAGGGCTCCGCCGAAGCCGGGCGCTACCAGCAGATCCTCGACGCGGCGTGGACGCTGATCGCCGAGCGGGGCTTCCACGCGGTGCGCGTGTCCGACGTGGCGCGCGCGTGCGGAACCTCCTCGGCGACGATCCACTACCACTTCCCCGGCCGGGACGACCTGCTCACCGCGACGTTGCGCTACGCGGTGCGGCTGGCCTTCGACCGGCAGGTCGCGGAGCTGCACGCCATCGCCGACGCGCACGAGCGGCTGCTGCGCCTGGTCGAGCTGCAGCTGCCCACCCCGGGGCTGCTCCGGCAGGAGTGGTCCATCTGGCTGCAGGTCTGGAACGAGAGCTCGCTCAACCCGAACCTGCAGGTCCTGCACAGCGACTCGTACGCGCGGTGGCACGACACCATCGCGCGGACCATCCGGGAGGGGCAGCAGCAGGGCGTGTTCGTCGAGCGGGACGCCGACGCGCTCACCGCCGCTCTGGCAGCTCTCGTCGACGGCCTGGGCATCCAGGTGATGACCGGCCGCCCCGGCCGCTCGGTGGACGGCATGCGCGAGCTGCTGCGCGATTTCGTCGAGCGCGACGTCGTGCGGCACTGACACCGCCCGCCGACCGGCCCAACGCCCCGCCATCCGGGCGAAACCACACGACAACCCACCACCGCAGCACGAACCGACCGCCTCACCGATCCGGTCGGCAGGTGCCGTCGTATCCAAGGAGGTCCACCGTGGACAACCCCGTCATCCTGACAGCAGCGCTCACCGGCGCCGGAGACACGACGAAGAGGAGCGAGCACGTCCCCGTCACGCCGGAGCAGATCGCCACCTCCGCGGTCGACGCGGCCAACGCCGGTGCCTCGGTGGTGCACATCCACGTGCGCGATGTGGACACCGGGGCGGGCTCGCGCGAGACCGCGCTGTACCGCGAGGTCGTGCGCCGCATCAAGGAGACCGGCGTCGACGTGGTCATCAACCTCACCGCCGGCATGGGCGGTGACCTCGTCATCGACCAGGAGGACCCGCTCAAGCCGGTGGACGGAACCGACCTGGTCAACGGTCTCGACCGGCTGCCGCACGTGGCGGAGCTGCTGCCGGACATCTGCACGATGGACTGCGGTTCGCTCAACTTCGGCGAAGGCAGCCAGCTCTACATCTCCACTCCGGACATGCTCCGCGCGGGTGCCCGCCGCATCCAGGAGCTCGGCGTCAAGCCGGAGCTCGAGATCTTCGACACCGGCCAGATGTGGTTCGCCACCCGGCTCATCGAGGAAGGCCTCATCGACGACCCGGCGCTGTTCCAGCTGTGCATGGGCATCCCGTACGGCGCCCCGGCGGACCCGGCCGTGCTGCAGTCCATGGTGGGCATGATGCCGGCGGGGGCGAACTGGGCGAGCTTCGGCATCGGCCGCAACCAGCTTCCCTGGGTGGGTCTCACCGCGGCGCTGGGCGGCAACGTCCGCGTCGGCCTGGAGGACAACCTCTACCTGAGCAAGGGGGTCAAGGCCACCAACGCCCAGCTCGTCGAGCGCGCGGTGACGATCATCGAGGGCATGGGCGGCAAGATCGCCACCCCCGACGAGGCGCGCACCAAGCTCGGCCTGCCGCGCGCTTGAGAACCCGGTCCGGAACCCCCTCCGCTGCGAGCGGGGTCCCGGAACGGGCTCTCCCCCACCCGTTCTCATCGAAAGGAAAGCACGTGTCCGACAACACTCCCGCCGCGGAGGCGGTGCGCCGGGTCGCCTGCATCGGCGCCGGTGTCATCGGCGGCGGCTGGGTCGCCCACTTCCTCGCCCGCGGCTACCACGTGACCGCGTGGGACCCGGCCCCCGACGCCGAGGCCAAGCTCACCCGGCTCGTCGACGCGGCCTGGCCCGCGCTGACCGAGCTCGGCCTGTCCCCGGGCGCCTCGCGGAAGAACCTGACCGTGGCGTCCACATTGGAGCAAGCCGTCGCCGAGGCGGAATTCGTCCAGGAGAGCGCCCCGGAGGACCTCGAGGTCAAGCGGGACCTGCTGGCCCGCATCGACGCCGCCACCCCGGCCGGTGTCGTCGTCTCCTCGTCCACCTCGGGCTACGGCATGACCGAGATGCAGCCGGACAGCCCCCACCCCGAGCGGCTCGTCGTCGGGCACCCGTTCAACCCCCCGTACCTCATCCCGCTCGTCGAGGTGGTGGGTGGTGAGCGCACCGAGCAGTGGGCCGTCGACTGGGCCGGCCGCTTCTTCGAGAGCGCCGGCAAGTCCGTGATCACCATGGACCGCGAGGTCCCCGGCTTCATCGCCAACCGCCTGCAGGAGGCGATCTGGCGGGAGGCGCTGCACATGGTGGCCAACGGCGAAGCCACCGTGGAGCAGATCGATCGGTCGATCACCGAGGGCCCCGGCCTGCGCTGGCCCCTGTTCGGGCCGTGCCTGACCTTCCACCTGGCCGGCGGCGAGGGCGGGATGGCGCACATGCTCGACCACTTCGGCCCCTCGCTGCAGTCCCCGTGGACCAGGCTGCAGGCACCGGAGCTCACCTCGGAGCTGCGCGAGCGCATGGTCTCGGGCTGCGCCGAGGCTTCCGACGAGCGCAGCATCCCTGAGATGGTGGCCGAGCGCGACCGCGCGGTGATCGCCGTCATGCGCGCGATCGGGCAGGTCCGCGGACAGCAGGGCGAGCAGGAGGACGCCGCATGACCCGACTGGCACCGCTGCACCAGCAGGTCCGTCCCGAGTGGATCGACTACAACGGCCACCTGACCGAGGGGTACTACGGCGTCGTGTTCGGGCACGCCAGCGACAACGTGCTGGAGCAGCTCGGCTTCGACGCCGACTACCGCGAGCGCACCGGCTGCTCGGTCTACACGGTGGAGGCGCACGTGCGCTTCCTGCGGGAGGTCCCGCCGGACTCGGACCTGGTCGTGACCAGCCGCGTCGTCGAGGCCGGTGGGAAGAAGCTGCGCGTGTGCCACGAGATGCACGCCGGCGAGCAGCTCCGGGCCACCCAGGAGGCCATGCTCGTGCACGTGGACAGCACAGCGGGCAGGGCGGCACCGTTCCCCGACGGGATCGCCGAGGAGCTCGCGCGGCACGTCGAACCGCTGCCCGACTACGCGGGGCGCGCGATCAGCTGACCCCGGCTCGCGCCCTCGGCCCGGCCGGGGGTTGAGCATTTCGCGCGAAATGTTCGACCCCCGGCTTCACCCGGACGGGCGTAGATCGCCTCCGCGGCGCCGCCGTTCGCTACCGTGACGGCAGAACCCGTCAGCGAGAGGAGAGCTGATGAACCCGGAGACCCCCGAGGCCGACGCCGCTGAGCAGGCCCGCGAGGAACAGCTGTTCTTCGACGACGAGGACACCCCCGGCAACGTGCCCGACGACGTGGACGCCGCCGACATGGCGGACCAGGCGCGGACCATCCCCGCCGAGGACGACTACGACTACTGAGCGGAGTCCGCGGGTTGGCTGTTGAGGGCGGGTGGACGGGGGTAGCTGGGAGGAACTTCCCGCCCGGCGCGCGCTTGATCAGGGGACCTCGGGCAGCACGCGGCCCGGGTTCAGGATCCCATCGGGATCGAGCGCCCGCTTGATCCCGCGCTGGGCGTCCAGCCCCGCCTCGTCCAGCTCCTCGGCCAGCCAGCGGCGCTTGAGGTGGCCCACCCCGTGCTCGCCGGTGATGGTCCCGCCCAGGCGCAGCCCCAGCTCCATGATCGCGTCGAAAGCGCGCTGCGCCCGAACCGCCTCGGCCGCGTCCTCCCCGTCGAAGGCCACGACCGGGTGCATGTTCCCGTCACCGGCGTGCCCGGCGCACAGCACCCGCACGTCCTGCTCGGCGGCGATGGCGTGCAATCCGCTGACGAGGTCCACCAGGTGCCTGCGCGGCACGCACACGTCGTCGATGAGCAGCGATCCCAGCAGCTCGTGCGCGTCGCCGACGAGGCGGCGGGCGCGCATGAGCATCTCCCCCTCGGCCGGGTCGTCGGCGACGACGACCTCCGAGGCCGCGTGCTTGCGCGCCACGCGGTCGAACTCGGCCAGCTCCCCCGGCGCCTGCTCGCCCCGGTCGGACTGCACCAGCAGCATCGCCGCCATCTCCTCGGGGAACCCGAGATCGGCGATCTGCTGCACCGCCCGCACCGTGGGACGGTCCATGAACTCCAGCACCGAGGGCCGGTGCCCGGTGGCGAGGAAGCCGGTCACGGTGCGGCAGGCGTCCTGCACCGTCGGGAAGAACGCGACCGCGGTCAGCGGCTGCGCCGCGGCCGGGCGCAGCGCCAGCGTCACCTCGGTCACCACGCCGAGCGTGCCCTCGGAGCCCACCAGCAGCTGCGTCAGGTCGTAGCCGGCGACGCCCTTGGCGGTGCGCCTGCCGGTCCGGGTTGTGCGCCCGTCGCTGAGCACGACCTCGAGGCCGCGCACGAAGTCCCCGGTCACGCCGTACTTGACGCAGCACATCCCGCCGGCGTTGGTGGCCACGTTGCCGCCGATCGTGGACAGCGACTTCGAACCCGGGTCCGGCGGGTAGTACAGGCCGTGCCGGCCCGCCGCCGCCGCGAGGTCACCGTTGATCACGCCGGGTTGGACCGCCGCCACCTGCTCCTCGGCGTCGATCTCGACGATGCCGTCCATCTTCTCCAGCGACAGCAGCAAGCAGTCGTCGACGGCGTTCGCCGCGCCGGACAGGCCGGAGCGCGCACCCTGCGGCACGACCGGGACCCGGTTCTCGCGGGCCCAGCGCACCGCGGCGGCGACATCGGCGGTGCTGCGCGGGCGCACCAGCGCCGCGGGCGTACCCGCTGGGCAGAACGTCGCGCGGTCCCTGCTGGCAGCGTCGAGCACATCGGGGTCGGTGGTGACCGCCTCGGCACCGACGCGATCGCGCAGCTCGGACACATCAGCGGTGACCACGTGGCCGCACCCCTCCCGTTCACCGGGCGCTGCTCGTGACGGGTGGCCGTGCGCCGCATCCGTCACCTGATCGTGTCGGCATCCTAGTGCCGAGGACCGCGAACCGGTCAACACGAGGCACCCGCTCGGCCGCACCGCCCTGGCGAACTCCTGCTAACCGGGCCAGAGCCCGAACATCGACGCGAACCCCTCCCGCCAGCTCGGCCACGTCGGCCGCCAGCCCGCGGTCTCCCGCAGGCGGAAGTTGCTGGCGCCGCGCTGCTCGGAGAGCTGGTGCACGGTCCACCAGGACAGCTGCGCGTCCGCCTGCTCCCGGCTGAGCACCACCGGCTCCGGCGCGCCGATCATGCGCGCGTAGGCGGGCAGCCACTCGCCCGACTCCGCGGGTTCGTTGTCCACGACGTTGTACGTGCCCGGGTCCACCCCGGCGAGCACCTCGACGACCGCCCCGGCGGCGTCCTCCACGTGGGTGAACGAGGTCATGCCGATGCCGCCCTCGATGAGCGGCAGCTCGCTGCCGCGCACCTGCTCGTACTGGGCGCCCTCGGGTGCGAACCCGGTGCCGGGGCCGTACAGCGCGCCGAAGCGCAGCACCACGCCCTCGATGTCCGGGCTGGTCAGCACCGCGTTCTCCACATCGGCCACGGCGCTGACCATGTCGCCCCACTCGTCGGGCGCGTCGGTCCACAGCGGCGACTCCTCGTCGAGCACGTCGTGGCCCTCGGGCCGGTAGGTCGCGGTGAGGCCGTGCGTGATGATCCGGCGGGCCCCCGCCGCGATCGCGGCCTGCGCCAGGGTCAGGCTGCCGGTGCCGCGCAGCCGCGCGGTGCGGCGCGCGCGCTCGGCCGGCTCGCTGCTGCCGCAGTCGCTGAGGAGATCGACGACCACGTCCGGACGAGCGCCGAGGACGGCGGCGCGCAGGTCGTCCGGGGCGGTCGCGTCGGCGATGACGAACTCGTCGGCGCCCTCCACGTGCTCGTCCCGGTCCCGGATCAGCGCGGTGACCTGGTGGTCGCGTTTTCGCAGCAGCGGGACGAGCGCAGACCCCACGACTCCGGTCGCACCGGCCAGAAGAATACGGAGCGGCACACCGACCTCACTTTGTGTTGGCAACGCCGCGTTCAGGATAACCACCCGCGCCGACGATGCCCGAACGGTCCGCTTCCGGCGCGCCTCGCGGAGGCGGGACGTCGACGGAGCGGACTCCACCGCGCCGCTCTCTTCTAGGCTGCCGGTGCCGCCGCACGACCGCGGGGAGCCGGCAATGGCGGGAACGGCTCCCGAGGTCGTCTTCGAGCTGGGAGGATGCAGGGTATGAGTCAACCGGGATCGCTCGCGCAACCGAACGCACCGCAGTCCGACACACCGGGCACTCTGGACCAGGCCGAGCAGCAGCGGCTGATCCAGGAGATCGGCCGGCTGGTCGTGCACGCCCTCCCCCCGGGCTGGCAGGAGACGCGCGTCGAGTACCGCGCGGCCGGGGTGCACGACGAGGTCTCGGCCGTGCTCGTCGCGCCCAACGGCACGCAGGTACCGCTGGCGGCCCCGGTGGACGTCAAGCGGTTGTTCGTGCGCCTGCGCGAGGGCATGTACCAGCCCGAGCGGGGCACCTGGGTCAGCGCCCTGTACCGGTTGCAGCGCCCCGGCAGCTACGCGGTCGACTTCAACGGCGACCACGAACCGCAGTGGCAGAACCCCCCGCCGCCGCAGGCCTACGTCGACGAGCTGCGCATGTTCCCGCGCCCCGCCGAGTCCACACCGGACTGGCTGGCCCGGCGCGGCGGCGCGCCGGGCGGGGGTTCCGCCGGCGCGCACCCGGCGCTGCGCACCGCCGAGGTCTTCGACGGGACCGGCAGGCCGATCACCGCGCACCCCGCCGTGCCCCCCGCCGAGCGCGAACCGCTGCTGAACTACCTGGACAGCGCCCCCGCGGTCGTCCCGGCCCGCGACACCGACGCGGACCGGTTGGCGCCGGAGCGCGGCCCGGTCGTGCCGCTGTCGTTCCACACCGACGGCACGTGGGTTTGGCCCGCCGCGGCGCCGTACTACCTGCGGGAGCACGACGTGGCCCCGGAACCGGAGCTGGTCGAGCACGCGCGCCGCAACGGCTTCCGCCCGCCGGAGGTCGACCCGACCGCGCGGGAGGAGGCGGTGGCGCTGATCACGGGCGAACGAGCGCGGTGACCTCCAGCGATCACCTGCGACAATGAGCGGCATGCGTTCCCCGCACGCCGATGTCGCCTTCCTCGGTGGACCTGTGGCCACCATGGACGCCGCCCGCTCCTGGACGGACGCGGTGGCGGTGCGCGACGGGCGCATCGCAGCGCTGGGGCGCACCGCCGTGGACGAGCTCGTCGGTCCGGGCACCGATCTCGTCGACCTGCGCGGCCGGTTGCTCATCCCGGGGTTCTTCGACGGGCACGCGCACCCGATCTACGGCGGGCTGCAGCGGCTGCGCTGCGATCTCACCGACAGCGCCGACGCGCGGGACGCGCTGCGCCGCATCCGCGACTACCTGCGCACCCACGACCCGGACTGGCTGCTCGGCGGCGGTTGGGACCCCGGGCACTTCCCGGGCGGCACACCGACGCGCGAAGCCCTCGACGAGGTCACCGGGGACCGGCCCGCGTACCTCGTCAACGGCGACCACCACGGCGCGTGGGTGAACACGGCCGCGTTGCGGCTGGCCGGGGTCGACCACAACACGCCGGATCCCCCCGACGGCCGGGTGGAGCGCGACGAGCAGGGCCGCCCCAGCGGGACGCTGCACGAGGGCGCGACCCGGTTGGTCGCCCGCGCGCTGCCGACGACCTCCACCGAGGAGTACCTCGCCGCGCTCGTCGAGGGCCAGCGCTACCTGCAGGCCCGGGGCGTGGTGGGCTGGCACGACGCGATCGTCGGCGCCTACCTGGGCTACGGCGACACGCTGGAGACCTACCTCTCCGCCGACCGCCGCGGACTGCTGACCGCGAAGGTGCGCGGCGCGCTGTGGTGGGACCGCCAGCGCGACACCGAGCAGATCGACGAGCTGCGCGACCGCCGCGAGCGCGCCCGCGGCGAGCGGTTCCGCGCGGACGCGGTGAAGATCATGCAGGACGGTGTGTGCGAGAACTTCACCGCGTCGATGCTGCAGCCGTACCTGGCGCAGCGGGACACGGGGATGTCCTTCGTCCCCCGGGAGACGCTGCTGCGCGCCGTGCCGCTGCTGGACGCCGAGCAGTTCCAGCTGCACTTCCACGCGGTGGGCGACCGGGCGGTGCGCGACGTGCTGGACGCGATCGCGCTGGCCCGCGAGGGCAGCGCCTCCGGGGCGCGGCACCAGATCGCGCACGTGCAGGTGGTGCACCCGGACGACCTGGCCCGGTTCCGGGGGCTGGGGGTGGCCGCGACGGTGCAGGAGGCCTGGGCGGTCAACGACGCGGCGATGACCGAGCTGACCGTGCCGCACCTGGGCTCGCGGCGGTCGCGCTGGCAGTACCCGTTCCGGTCGCTGCGCGCTGCCGGCGCGGTGCTCGCCGCGGGCAGCGACTGGCCGGTGTCCGAGGCGGAACCGCTGCGCGCGCTGCACGTGGCGGTGAACCGCACGGACCCGGACGTGCAGGCGGAGCCGTTCCTGCCGGAGCAGCGGCTGGAGCTGGTCGACGCGCTCGCCGCGCACACCGCCGGCACCGCCTGGGTCAACCACATGGAGGGCGGCACCGGCACGGTCGAGCGCGGCAAGGCGGCCGATCTCGTCGTGCTCGACCGCGACCCGTTCGCCCTCGACGCCGCGCACATCGCCGACTGCCAGGTGGATCTGACCATGGTGGACGGCCGCGTGGTCTACGAGCGCCGCACCGGCTGAGCGGTGCCGGCCCCCGCTGCCTCCGCGTCCCCCGCTGCCTCCGCGTCCCCCGCTGCCTCCGCGTCCCCCGCTGCGGCCGCGCTCTCCGCCACCGCGTTCCCCACCGCGGCGGGGGGAGGAGGCTGCGGCAGCGCGGCGAAGGCCGCGCTGCCGATCCCGGCGATGTGCGCGCACGCGGCGCGCTCGTCCTCGAGCCGATCGGTCAGCACGGCCACGACGCACTCGGGTTCCTCCCCGCCGAGCAGGGCCACGTCGTGGCGGTGGCCGGCGATCTCGCCGGTCTTGTTCCAGCTGCGGGCGCGCTCCGGCAGCTCGGCGGGCAGCCGGTCGCGCACGTGCTGGCGCGACAGCGTGCGCAGGGCGTGGCGGGAGGCTTCCGGACCGAGGGCCGCCCCGGTGGCCACGCGGTCGAGCACGCGCGCCTGGTCGAGCGCGGTCGTTTCCAGCACGCCCGGTTCGTCGGTGGCCATCAGGTGCCGCTGCACGCGCGTGCCGGTGCAGCCGAGTTCGCGGGCGAGCTCGTCGACGGCGGTGAAGCCGACGAGGTCGAGCACGGCGTTGGCCGCCGTGTTGTCGCTGATCGCGATCATGAGCGTGAGCAGGTCGTCCAACGGCAGCCGCCGGCAGCGGAGGTCCTTGAGCACGCCGGAACCGCCGACGCGCGCGGTGGGCACGGGCATGTCGGCGGCCAGGTCGAGCTCGCCGCGCTCGACCGCGCGCAGCGCGGCGATCAGCGGCAGCACTTTGATCGTCGAGGCCGCGTGCACCGCCCGGTGCGCGTCCACCAGCACCGGTTCGCGCTCGTGCAGGTGCCAGGCCGCCAACGCGAGGCTGCCGGGGAACTCCCGCCACGGCGCCCGCCGCACCAGTGCTTCCGCGAAAGTCACGACGTACTCCGATGCTCGACTGCTCGTACGCGCCGCGGGGAGCACGTGTTTTACACGAACGAGTGACACCCGGTGGTGGGTGTTCCCGCGCGGCCGGCGCCCGCGCCCCGCCCGCGGCGGCACCCCGCGTGGCGGGAACGCGAAATCATGCTTCTGGTGCTCCGCGTAGGCGCCCGAAAGGCTATACGGTTCCCACGAGGAGGCGCGCGAGGAGGCCGCCCCACGTTCGACAGGGATGAGGTTCCCAGGTGCAGTCGACAGTACGCTCCGTGATCGGTGCCGAGCCGCCCGCCACCGGGCCGGTCGACCGCTACGTCTCGTACAACCCGGCGAACCTGCAGGACGCGGTGGCCGAAGTGCACCTGGACGGCCCCGCGGAGTTCGCCCGGGCCACCGAGGTCGCGCAGCGGGCGCAGCGCGACTGGGCGCGCACCCCCGCTCCTGTGCGCGGCCGCGCCATCGCCGCGTTCGGCCGGCTCGTGGAGTCCAACAAGCAGGCCCTGGCCGCCATCGTCACCCGCGAGATCGGCAAGCCCCGCACCGAGGCGCTCGGCGAGGTGCAGGAGATCATCGACACCTGCGACTTCTTCGTCGGCGAGGGCCGCCGGCTCTACGGCCACACCGTCCCCTCCGAAATGCCGGACAAGCAGCTGTTCACCTTCCGCACCCCGGTCGGCGTGGCCGCGGTGATCACCGCGGGCAACTTCCCCGTCGCGGTGCCGTCCTGGTACCTGGTGCCCGCGCTGCTGTCCGGCAACGCCGTGGTGTGGAAACCGGCGGAGTACGCCGCGGCGATCGCGCGGGCCCTGGCCGAGCTCGCCTGGCGCGCGGGCATCCCGCACGGTGCGCTGAACCTGGTCTACGCCGCGGGCCACGACGCCTACGAGGGCCTCGAGCAGGCGCTGCAGGCCGGCCACGTGCACAAGGTCGGCTTCACCGGTTCGACCGCGGTGGGCGCGCAGATCGGCGAGCTGTGCGGGCGCCACCTGCAGAGCCCGTGCCTGGAGCTCGGCGGGAAGAACCCCATGGTGGTGGCCCCGGACGCGGACGTCGACCTCGCGGTGCAGGGCGCGCTGTTCTCCGGCTGGGGCACCGCGGGCCAGCGCTGCACCTCGCTGGGCAACCTGATCGTGCACCGCGACGTCCACGACGAGTTCCTGGGCAAGCTGGACGCCGCCCTGCGCGCGTCGACGCTGGGCGATCCCACCGGCGACGTGCTCTACGGACCGCTGCTGGAGCGCAAGTTCGCCGAGCGCTTCGAGAAGACGCTCGAGACCCTGGGCGAGCACCACGCGGTGCTCGGCTCGGAGTTCACCGGACGGATCACCGCCGAGGCCCCGCGCGCCGGGTTCCTCGGGGACCCCGCCGCCGGGCTGTACTACCACCCGGTGCTGCTGTCCGGGATGCGCACCTCCGATCCCGTCTTCCGGCAGGAGACCTTCGGACCGATCGTGGGCGCGATCAGCTACACCACGCTCGACGAGGCGATCGAGCTGGGCAACGCTCCCGGTTACGGGCTGTCGGCGGCCGTCTACACCAACGACCCGACCACCGTGTTCCGCTTCCGGGAGGGCATCAGCGCCGGGATGGTCAGCGTGAACAACTCGACCTCCGGCGCGGAGGTGCACCTGCCGTTCGGCGGCAACGGCGCCTCCGGCAACGGCAGCCGGCTGTCCGGCACGTGGGTGCTCGACCAGTTCACCCGGTGGCAGTCGCTGAACTGGGACTTCTCCGGCAAGCTGCAGAAGGCGCAGATGGACGTCTCCACCGTGGAACCGGAGTGGGACTACGAACTGCCCGCAGACTTCGGAGGTGCGCGATGATCCCGGCCAGGCGAGGAACCACTCCCCCGCTGCCCGAGCGGACCGATGTCGTGGTGATCGGCGGCGGCGTGGTGGGCGTGAGCGCCGCCTTCCACCTCGCCGAGGCCGGTGTCGGCGTCGTGCTGGTGGAACGCGACGAGCTCGGCGGCGGCAGCTCGAGCAAGGCCGCCGGCGGGGTGCGCGCGCAGTTCTCCGACCCGGTCAACATCGAGCTGGGCAGGCGCAGCCTGCACGCCTTCGAGCAGTTCCACCAGCGCCCCGGCGCGGAGATCGACCTGAAGCAGCCGGGGTACCTGTTCCTGCTGTCCACGGCCTCCGACACCGCCGCGTTCGAGCGCAACGTCCGGCTGCAGAACGAGTGCGGCGTGCCCAGCCGCATGCTCTCGGTGACCGAGGCCTGCGAGCTGTCGCCGTACATCTCCGCGGACGGGCTGCAGGCGGCGGCGTACTCGCCCACCGACGGGCACTGCACCCCGGAGGCGGTCGTGCAGGGCTACGCCCGCGGCGCCCGCGCGCACGGGGCGGTGCTGCTGCAGCGCTGCGCCGCCACCGGCATCGAACTGCACGGCGCGGAGATCACCGGAGTGCACACCGAGCACGGCACCGTCCGCACCTCCACGGTGGTCTGCGCCGCCGGCGCGTGGTCGGCCCGGGTGGGCGAGTGGGTCGGCATCGACATCCCGGTCCGGCCGCTGCGGCGCCAAGTGCTGGTGAGCGAACCGATCCCCGAGCTGCCGGCGGACCTGCCGTTCACCGTCGACTTCGCCACGAGCTTCTACTTCCACGAGGAGGGCCGCGGGCTGCTGATCGGCATGTCCGATCCCACCGAGGAGTTCGGGTACAACATGGACACCGACGACGGGTGGCTGACCGGGCTGTCCGCAGTGGTGTCCCATCGCGCACCGCTGCTGGCCGAGGTGGGCGTGGCGCACGGCTGGGCGGGCCTGTACGAGGTCACCCCGGACAACAACGCCGTGCTCGGCCGCTCGCCCGCGATCCACGGGTTCTGCTACGCCACCGGGTTCTCCGGGCACGGGTTCCTGCAGGCACCCGCCGTCGGCGAGGTCGTGCGCGACCTCGCCCTCGACCGCACCCCGGTGGTCGACGTCACCGGCTTCGACCTCAAGCGCTTCGCCACCGCCGAGATCCGGCCCGAGCACAACCTCGTCTGAGCGGCACCGGCGGCGACCGCCCCGCCGCCGCGCCCCTCCGAGCGCGGTGGTCACACGGGCGGGCCGAAGACCTTGCCCGGGTTGAGCACGCCGTGCGGGTCGAGGGCGCTCTTCACCGCCTCGTGCATGTTGACGACCGGTTCGCTCAGCTCGGAGTGCACGCCCTTGAGCTTGAGCAGGCCGACCCCGTGCTCGCCGGTGACCGTGCCGCCGAGGTCGAGCGCACCGGCCACGATCTCGTCGAAGGCGCGCTGCGCGCGCTGCCGGGCGGGCTCGTCGTCGGGCGGGGCGATGATCAGCGGGTGGAGGTTGCCGTCCCCGGCGTGCGCGATGTTCGCGATCGTCGTCTCGTGCCGCCGGGCCGAGCTCTGGATCCGCCCGAGCATCTCCGGCACGGCCGCCCGCGGCACGCACACGTCCTCGGTGAGCACCGGGCCGAGGCGCTCCAGCGCCGGATACGCCAGGCGCCGGGCGGAGAACAGCATCTCGGACTCGTGCTCGTCGGTGGAACGGGTGGTCCAGGTGGCGCCGCCCGCGCCGAAGCAGTCGAGCAGCGCCTGCGCCTCCGACTCCCCGGTCTCCCCCGGTGAATCGGTCCGCCCGAGCAGCAGCACCTCCGCCTCGTCGGAGAGCCCCATGTTCTTCCAGTCGTCGACCGCGCGCAGGCAGTGCCGGTCGAGCATCTCCAGGGCCGAGGGCACGATGCCGGCCGCGGCCACCTCGGCCACCGCGCGCCCGGCGTCCACGAGCGAGTCGAAGTAGCCGACGACGGTGCGCTCGGCGGCGCGCTCACCCGGCAGCAGCTTGACGGTGATCTCGGTGATCACGCCGAGCGTTCCCTCGGAACCGACGAGCAGCCCGCACAGGTCGTAGCCGGCCACGCCCTTGGCGGTGCGGCGGCCGAGCCGCACGATCTCGCCGGTTCCGGTCACCGCCTGCACCTCGAGCACGTAGTCGCGGGTGACGCCGTACTTGACGCAGCACACCCCGCCCGCGTTGGTGGCGGTGTTGCCGCCGATGGTCGACCAGGGCGAGCTGGCCGGATCCGGTGGGTACCACAGGCCGTGCTCGCGGCACGCCGCGCGGAGCTCGTCGTTGACGACCCCGGGCTGCACCACGGCCAGCTGCTCGCGCGGGTTGATCTCGAGGACGGAGTTCATACGCTCGAACGACAGCACGACGCACCCGTCGAGCGCGTTCGCCCCGCCGGACAGGCCGGTGCCCGCGCCGCGCGGCACGACGGGTGCGCCGGCGCCGACCGCCGCCCGCACCACCTCGGCGACCTCCTCGGCCGTGGTGGGACGCACCACCGCGGCGGGGGTGCCGTGCGGGGCCCACTCGGCGTCGTCGTGGGCGTAGCGGGACGTCGAGTCGGGGTCGGTCAGCAACGCCGCGGCGTCCAGCCCCTCTTCGAGTGCTGCCAGCAACCCGGTGGATCCCGGCATCGCGCCCCTCCCGTCCGCGGTCTTCCCGGCGCCGCTCTTCCCCGACACCGTATCCCACGATCGGAGGCGTCCCGCTTCCCGCGCTCGCGCCGCCCGGACACCGCGAGCGGTTCCCCGGCGCGGCTCGCGCACGCGCTCCGCGGGCAGCGGGGCGGCCGGATGCGGCTGAGCTGTCAGCCCTTCGCGAAGACGCCGTCGACCAGCCCGAGGTTGCCCACCACCTCCAACGTGGCGCGCGAGCGGTTGAGGCTGTGGAAGTGCAGGGCGGGCGCGCCTTCCGCGATCAGCTGCTCGCACAACCGCGTGGCGATCTCGATGCCCGCTGCGCGGAAGTCCTCCGGCTGGTCGCGCAGCGGGTCGAGCCGGTCGGCCACCTCGGGCGGGATCGGCACCCCGGCGAGCCGGGTGAACGTGTCCAGCACGCGCGGTGTGGTGATCGGCATGATCCCGGGCAGGATCGGCACGTGGCAGCCGCGCTGGGCCAGCCGGTCGCGCAGGCGCAGGAAGTACTCCGGCTGCAGGAACAGCTGCGCCACGGCGTAGTCCGCCCCGGAGCGGATCTTGTCCAGGGTGCGCCGCGTCTCCGTCTCCACGTCCGGCGAGTCCGGGTGCATGTGCGGGGTCGCGGCCACGCCCGTGGAGAAGTCCCCGCACCCGCGCACGAGCCGCACGAGCTCGTCGGCGTGGCGCAGGCCGCCCGGGGTGGAGACCCACTCGGCCCCGGGTCCGCCGGGCGGGTCGCCGCGGACGGCGAGCAGGTTGTGCAGGCCTTCGGCGGCGAACGAGCCGAGCACGTGGCGCAGTTCGGCGACGGAGTGCCCCGCCGCCGTCAGGTGCGCCACCGGCAGCAGCGTCGTCTCCCGCGCGATGCGGCCGGTCGTGCGCAGCGTGCGCTCGCGGCCGGAGGCCTCGGAGGGGTAGGTCACCGACACGTAGGCCGGGTCGAGCGGTTCGAGCTCGCGGATGGCCCGCCACAGTCCGCGCTCCTCGACCGCGCTGCGCGGCGGGGAGAACTCGACCGCGAACGCGGTGCGTTCCGGGGTGAGCCGGTCGATCACGTTCGTCATGTGCGCTCCTCGACGCTGTCGTCGGCACGCGGTGCGGCGCCCCCGCCCGCGCACGGATCGGCCGCCCGCACCCGCGTCCGCCGTGGCGGCTGCAGGGCGCGAGCGGCCGGGAACGGGCGGGCGCGCCGCGGCGGGACCGCCGGGCGCCGCGGGAGCGCGGCTGCCGCAACGACCCCGCCGCCGGCACGCCGCACCGGCGTGTCGCGGCGAGCGCGTATCACTCGGCGGAGTGCGGGGACCAGTAGTCCAGCATCTCCGCGAAGGTGTCGAACGCCGGCTTGGAATAACCGTACGGCGCTTCCAGGTGCAGGCTCATGCCGAAGCCGAGTCCGTGCACGCCGTCGACGACCCGCTTGTACAGGTCGACCAGTTTCTTCTTGCGGTCCTCGAAGGACAGCTCGGCGAGCTCGGCGACGAACCGCTGCTCGGCCTCCACCGCGGGGTTGCCCGGGTCCTGGATGAGCCAGTCGATGAGCTTCTTGTTGGACTCGAAGCTCGGGACGAACCCGAACGAGAGCAGCACGTCCGGCCGGTGGTCGGTGTTCTTGGCGAACTCCTGCAGGAAGTCGACGATGGCTTCCGAGTACAGCAGCTGGGTCATGCCGAACGTGGCCCCGCTGTCGCACTTGAAGTTGAACCGCCCCTGCTCCCCCTCCCGGGTGGGGATGAGGATGCAGCCGCGGTTCGGCACCGTCTCGCGGTAGCGGCCGAGCGCGTCCGTGGGCGCGACGAGGCCTTCACCGTCCTGCATGGTGCGCGGCACACCGACGAAGATGATTCCTTCCATTCCGGCCGCGCGGAGGTTCCGCACGCGCTCGTCGAGCTGCTGCTCGTTGTGGAACGGGGTCACCTGCGTGCACAGCGCCCGCACGTCCCCGATTTCCGGCTGCACCGTGCGCCAGAAATCGATCACGTCCATTTTCTGCTTGATGTCGACCGGGCGGTCGTCGTCCTCCGGAATGATTCCGGGCATCATCAGGTGGTCGATCTGGCCCGCGAGACCAGCGGCAGCGCTGTTCTCGGCGACCTTGCGGCCTTCCTCCACGGCCCGCTGCGGACCGCCATCCAAATCAGGCGGAACCAATTCGAGTGCGATCGTGTCCATGTCGGCCTCAGGTTTTCCTTTTGTCGACGTCGGTCACTTCATGCAGGGACCGTCTTGCTCTCCCGCCCGGAATGGCCGCGCGGTCCGCGGCGGGCGGGATTCCTGCCAGTTGCGAAGAAAAAGTGCTTTCGAATGATTCTACCGGGAGCTCCCGGTGCGCTTCGAACGTCGGTGGACGCGTTCCGCGTCGTGGGCTCGCCGTGGCGAGCGGGAGGTGGAGGGCCGTGGCCGCCGCCGGTGCGCCCGGGGCGGCCACGGCCACCGCTCGAGCACGCCGCTGAGGGGATCAGCAGCGCACGCGATCAGTAGCGGTAGTGCTCCGGCTTGTACGGGCCTTCCACGTCCACGCCGATGTACTCGGCCTGCTCCTTGGTGAGCTTGGTGAGGTTGACACCCAGGGCGTCGAGGTGCAGCCGCGCGACCTTCTCGTCGAGGATCTTCGGCAGCATGTAGACGTCCTTGCCGTACTCCCCGGGCTTGTTGAACAGCTCGATCTGGGCGATCGTCTGGTTCGTGAAGGAGTTCGACATCACGAAGCTCGGGTGGCCCGTGGCGTTGCCGAGGTTGAGCAGCCGGCCCTCGGACAGCACCAGGATGGAGTGGCCGTCCGGGAAGGTGTACTCGTGGACCTGCGGCTTGATCTCCAACTTCTTGACGCCGGGGATCGCCTCGAGGCCGGCCATGTCGATCTCGTTGTCGAAGTGGCCGATGTTGCCCACGATGGCCTGGTGCTTCATGCGCTTCATGTGCTCAGCGGTGAAGACATCGAAGTTGCCGGTCGTGGTGATGAAGATGTCGGCGAAGTCGACGACCTCCTCCATCGTCTTGACCTCGTAGCCCTCCATCACGGCCTGCAGGGCGTTGATCGGGTCGATCTCGGTGACGATGACCCGGCAGCCCTGACCGCGCAGCGACTCGGCCGAACCCTTGCCGACGTCGCCGAAGCCGGCGACCACGGCGGTCTTGCCGCCGATGAGCACGTCGGTGGCGCGGTTGATGCCGTCGATGAGCGAGTGGCGGCAGCCGTACTTGTTGTCGAACTTCGACTTGGTGACCGAGTCGTTGACGTTGATCGCCGGGAAGAGCATGTCCCCGCTGCGCACCAGCTCGTAGAGCTTGTGCACACCGGTGGTGGTCTCCTCGCTGACGCCCTTGATCTCCTTGGCCGCCTTGGTGAACCGCTGCTTGTCGTTGGCCAGGCTCTGGCGCAGGGTCTCCAGCACGACCTTGAACTCGGCCGGGTCGTCCGCGGTCGGCTGCGGGACGGCGCCCGCGGCCTCGAACTCGACGCCCTTGTGCACCAGCATGGTGGCGTCGCCGCCGTCGTCCAGGATCATGTTCGCGCCCTGGCCACCGGAGAAGCCCTGGAACAGCTGGTTGGTGCACCACCAGTAGTCCTCGAGGGTCTCGCCCTTCCACGCGAACACGGACACGCCCTGCGGCTTCTCCGGGGTGCCGTTCGGGCCGACGACCACGGCGGCCGCGGCCTCGTCCTGCGTGGAGAAGATGTTGCAGGAAACCCAGCGCACCTCGGCACCGAGCGCCACGAGGGTTTCGATGAGCACCGCGGTCTGCACGGTCATGTGCAGCGAACCGGCGATCCGGGCACCCTTGAGGGGCTGCGACGCGGCGTACTCCTTGCGGGTTGCCATGAGGCCGGGCATCTCGTGTTCGGCCAGCCGGATCTGGTGCCGGCCCTGTTCGGCCAGGTTCAGGTCGGCGATGGCGAACTCGAGGCCGTTCACCTGTTGCAGCTTCGCGGTCATGATTTCCTTTCTCTGTTTCCCCAACCGCTTCTCGGCGATCTCGCGTCCTGGGAGGAAGGTGCGAGCGGTTTCGGTCAGGTGTTGAAGTACTTCGCCTCGGGGTGGTGCAGCACGAGCGCGTCCGTGGACTGCTCGGGGTGCAGCTGGAGCTCCTCGGACAGCTCGACGCCGATGCGCTCCGGCTCCAGCAGGTCGATGAACTTCTGCCGGTCCTCCAAGTTCGGGCACGCGCCGTAGCCCAGCGAGAACCGGGCACCGCGGTAACCGAGCTTGAAGTACTCCTCGACGTCGTCCGGGTCCTCCGCGGCCACCGACTGACCGGAGGAGAACTGCAGGTCCTGGCGGATGCGGCGGTGCCAGTACTCCGCCAGCGCCTCGGTCAGCTGCACGCTGAGGCCGTGGATCTCCAAGTAGTCGCGGTAGTTGTTGTTGGCGAACAGCGAATCGGCGTAGTCGGCGATCGGCTGTCCCATCGTCACCAGCTGCAGGGGCAGGACGTCGACCTGGCCGGTCTCCTCCGCCCTCTCCCGCGAGCTGAAGAAGTCGGCCAGGCACAGCCGCCGCTCCCGCTTCTGCCGCGGGAACAGGAACCGGGTCCGCTCCTGCGCGTCGGGCTCGTCCTTGTCGAGCACGATCAGGGAGTTGCCCTCGGAGACGACCGGGAAGTAGCCGTACACCAGGGCCGCGTGCTGCAGGATGCCCTTCGTGGACAGTTCGTCCATCCACGCGCGCAGCCGGGGACGCCCGTCGGACTCGACCAGCTCTTCGTAGGTCGGCCCGTCGCCCTTCTTGGTGCCGCGCAGGCCCCACTGGCCGAAGAAGGTCGCCCGCTCGTCCAGCAGCTGCAGGTAGTCGTTCGCCGACAGGCCCTTGACGACCTTCGAACCCCAGAACGGCGGGGTCGGTGTCGGCAGGTCCGCGGCGACGTCCGAGCGGACGCTCTCGTCGTAGAGGTCCGGCTCCGGCCCCTGCTCGGCCTTGCGCTGCTCGGCGATGCGCTCGGAGCGCTTGCGCCGCTCCTTGCGCGCCTGCTTCTTCTCCTGCTCCTTCTCGGACTCCTCGACCGCCTCACCGCGCTTGATGGCCATCACCTGGTCCATCAAGCTCAGTCCCTCGAAGGCGTCCTTCGCGTAGCGGACGTCGCCCTGGTAGACCTCGTCGAGGTCGTTCTCCACGTAGGACCGGGTGAGCGCGGCACCGCCGAGCAGGACGGGGTACTTCTCGGAGATCCCCTTGGAATTCATCTCCTCGAGGTTCTCCTTCATGATCACAGTGGACTTGACCAGCAGGCCGGACATGCCGATCGCGTCCACCTCGTTCTCCTCGGCGGCTTCGAGGATGTCGTTGATCGGCTGCTTGATGCCGATGTTGACGACGTCGTAGCCGTTGTTGGAGACGATGATGTCGACGAGGTTCTTGCCGATGTCGTGCACGTCGCCCTTGACCGTGGCCAGCAGCAGCTTGCCCTTGCCGCCGGAGTCGTCCTTCTCCATGTACGGCTCGAGGTGGGCCACCGCGGTCTTCATGATCTCGGCCGACTGGAGCACGAACGGCAGCTGCATCTGCCCCGACCCGAACAGGTCACCGACGACCTTCATGCCCGCGAGCAGGTGGTCGTTGACGATCGTCAACGGCTTCTTCTCCTGCATCGCCTCGTCGAGGTCGGTCTCCAGACCGTTGCGGGCGCCGTCGACGATGCGCTTCTCCAGGCGCTCGAACAGCGGCAGCTGCGCCAGCTCCTCCTCGAGCGAAGCGCCCGAGGACGCGGCCGACTTGCCCTCGAACATGGTCATGAGCTTCTGCAGCGGGTCGTACTCCTCACCCCGCCGGTCGTAGACCACGTCGAGCGCCACCTGGCGCTGCTCCTCGTCGATCTTGTTCATCGGCAGGATCTTCGAGGAGTTCAGGATCGCCGAGTCCAGGCCCGCCTGCCGGCACTCGTTGAGGAACACCGAGTTGAGCACCTGGCGCGCGGCCGGGTTGAGGCCGAAGGAGACGTTGGAAAGCCCCAGCGTGGTCTGCACGTCCGGGTGCCGGCGCTTGAGCTCGCGGATCGCCTCGATCGTCTCGATGCCGTCCTGGCGGACTTCCTCCTGACCCGTGGTGATCGGGAAGACGAGGCAGTCGATGATGATCGCCGACTCGTCCAGGCCCCACTTCTCGGTGACGTCGGAGATGATCCGCTCGGCCACCCGCAGCTTCCAGTCGCGGGTGCGGGCCTGGCCCTCCTCGTCGATGCACAGGCCGACGACGGTGGCGCCGTGCTCGGCGACCAGGTCCATCACCTTCTGGAAGCGCGAGCCCTCGCCGTCACCGTCCTCGTAGTTGATCGAGTTGACCGCGCAGCGCCCGCCGAGGTGCTCCAGCCCGACCCGGAGCACGTCGTACTCGGTGGAGTCGACCATGACCGGCAGCGTCGACGAGGTCGCCAGCCGGCTGGCCAGCTCCCGCATGTCCGCGGTGCCGTCGCGCCCCACGTAGTCGACGCACAGGTCGATCAGGTGCGCGCCCTCGCGGGTCTGCGCCTTGGCGATCTCGACGCAGTCCTCGTAGCGCTCCTCGATCATCGCCTCGCGGAACGCCTTGGACCCGTTGGTGTTCGTCCGCTCGCCGACGTTGAGGACCGTGTTCTCCTGCTGGAACGGCACGGCCTGGTACATCGACGACACGGAGGGGACGACCTCCGGCTCGCGCTGCTTCGGCGGAAGCGCGGACACCGCCTCGACCGTCGCGCTGACGTGCTCCGGCGTGGTGCCGCAGCAGCCGCCGACCAGCCGGGCGCCGTAGTTGTTGACGAACCCGGCCAGGGCCTCGGCGAGCTCGCCCGCCTGCAGCGGGTACCAGGCGCCGTTCGGGCCCAGCTGCGGCAGGCCCGCGTTCGGCATGACCGAGATCGGCACGGTGGCGTGGTCGGCGAGCACGCGCAGGTGCTCGTGCATCTCGTCCGGACCCGTCGCGCAGTTCATGCCGATCATGTCGATGCCGAGCGGCTCGAGCGCGGTCAGCGCGGCGCCGATCTCGGAACCGACCAGCATGGTGCCGGTCTGCTCGACCGTCACCTGCGCGATGATCGGCAGGTGGCGACCGGTCTGCTCCATCGCCCGCTTCGCGGCGACGATCGAGGCCTTGGTCTGCAGCAGGTCCTGCGAGGTCTCGACCAGGAGGACGTCGGCACCGCCCTCGATCAGCCCGACAGAGGCCAGCTGGTACGCGTCGCGCAGGTCGGCGTAGGGCGCGTGGCCGAGCGTCGGCAGCTTCGTGCCGGGCCCCATCGAGCCGAGCACGAACCGGGGCTTGTCCGGCGTCGAGTACTCGTCCGCCTCCTCGCGCGCCATCGCGGCGCCCTTGTGGGCGAGGTCCTGGATGCGGTCCTCGATGCCGTACTCGCCCAGGTTCGGCAGGTTCGTGCCGAAGGTGTTCGACTCGATCGCGTCCGAGCCCGCCTCGAGGAACCCGCGGTAGACCCCGCGCACCACGTCCGGACGAGTCTCGTTGAGGATCTCGTTGCAGCCTTCGAGCTGGTTGAAGTCGTCCAGCGACAGGTCGTAGGACTGCAAGGCCGTCCCCATGCCGCCGTCGGCGACAAGGACACGTTCGTCGAGCGCCTCGAGGAATCCGCTCGGATCGTTGTTCCGGTCTTTGTTGACCATGACGCTGTTTGCTCTCCCGTCTCAGCGAAGCTTCGACTCGACCTCGGCCGCTGCCGCGTCGCCGTAGGCCTCGGCGAAGCGCGCCACGAACGACCCGCTCTCGACCTCGTACTCCTGCGGCCCGTCGGTCTCCAGCGAGACCGTGGCGAGGGTGCAGCCCAGCTGCAGCGAGCGCTCCAGGCCGAGCTCGTGGTGCAGACCGGCCAGGAAACCGGCGCGCAGCGCGTCGCCGACACCGGTCGGGTCGCCCTTCTGCTTCTCCTTCGGCGGCTGCACGCGGACCGTCCCGCTGGTCTTGGACTCCACCTGCACGCCCTCCGGGCCGAGGGAGGTCACCCAGATGCCGACGCGGTCGAGGACCTCGGCCTCGGACCAGCCGGTCTTCTGCAGCAGCAAGCTCCGCTCGTACTCGTTGGTGAACAGGTACCGGGCATCGTCCACCAGTTTACGGATGTTTTCGCCGTCCATGATCGCCAACTGCTGGCCCGGGTCGGCGAGGAACGGGTAGTTGCGCTGACGCGCTTCCTCGGTGTACTGGACCATCGCGCCCGGGTCGTTGGCGGAGATGACCACCAGGTCGACCCCACCGAGGCGCTCGGCGACCGTCTTCAGCTCGATCTGCGCGGCCTCGCTCATGGCACCCGGGTAGAACGAGGCGATCTGGTTGCTGTCCTGGTCGGTGGTGCACACGAAGCGCGCGGTGTGCTTGCGCTCGGACCAGTGCACCGACCCGGTGTCCACGCCGTGGCTCTCGAGCCACTTGCCGTAGTCGGCGAAGTCGCGGCCGACGGCGCCGACCAAGGTTCCGGAGATCCCCAGTTGCCCCAGGCCAAAGGTGATGTTGCCGGCAATTCCGCCTCGACGGACTTCCAGCTCGTCCACCAGGAACGACAACGACACCGAGTCCAGCTGGTCGGCGAGGATCTCGTCCTTGATCCTGCCGGAGTAGGACATCAGGTGGTCGGTGGCGATCGAACCGGTCACCGCAATCCGCACTGTTCGACTCCTTCACATGGGGCGGGCGGCCTGCTCGGCGGCCCGTCGCGACCGCGCGAGGCG
The DNA here is from genome assembly GCF_054782015.1 of Salinifilum aidingensis. Lineage (NCBI taxonomy): Bacteria > Bacillati > Actinomycetota > Actinomycetes > Pseudonocardiales > Pseudonocardiaceae > Salinifilum > Salinifilum aidingensis. Next base: position 238,512 of record NZ_BAAGTH010000008.1, read on the forward strand.
CGTGTGGCACTTCGCACGGGCCGTCCCCGCCGCGGTACTGGGTTGGTCTGCGTTGTCACATTGTCGGCGGCGGCGCCGGCCCAGGCCAGAGGGCCCGGGGCCGGCGCCGCCCGCCGGCGTCGGGGCGTTACGTGCGGATCAGAGGCCCGCGGCGCTCTTCAGCGCGGCCACGCGGTCGGTGCGCTCCCACGGCAGGTCCACGTCGTCGCGGCCGAAGTGGCCGTAGGCGGCCGTCGACCGGTACAGCGGGCGCAGCAGGTCCAGGTCGCGCACGATCGCGGCCGGACGCAGGTCGAAGACCTCGTTGATCGCGGCCTGGATCTTGACCGGGTCCACGTTCTCCGTGCCGAACGTCTCCACGAACAGC